>JAHEJF010000116.1 GCA_024639025.1 Ahrensia sp.
AATTTTTTAAGCTGGAGCCAGAATGCTGGCTAAGTCATCCTGAGGTTGCATTCGCGTATCCATGTCAAGGCCACCTTGAATATGAGCCAAGTGGGAAGTAAGAAGCTGAACAGCGCTTTCAGGATCGCCCGTCTTTATTGCGTCTAGGATTTTTGCGTGCTCGTCTTCTGGGCAGCTCGCGTTGTCAGATGATCCAAATATGCCGACAATCAAAGACGTTCGAGTCACAAGCTCCCGCATCATTCGCAAAACGAAGCTGTTCCCGGTGGCCTGTGCGAGTTTGACGTGAAATTCACCGGATAAGCGGATAACTTCTGTTCGATCGTTCTTCTCTCGCGCTGCATTTTCGAGCGCTATATGTTCAGAGAGGAGAACCAGACCTTCGTTGCTGGGGTCCTTGGCCAACAGCTTGACTATTGGTGGTTCAAACAGCATCCGCGCTTCAAAAACATCTTTGGCCTCTGATTTATCCGGGCAGGCGACATAAGCACCACGATTTGAATGGAGATTGATGATTCCCTGACTTGAAAGGAGCAAAAGTGCCCTGCGAACGCGCATTCTTCCTACACCAAAGGTTGTGCAAAGGCTCGCCTCACTTAGCTTGGTGTTTGGAGCGAGGCGTTGCTCCATCACGGCTTTGTAGATTCGTTCAACTATCATTTTTTCATCTGGGTCAGATGAAATTTCCGATTCGTTATCTGATCTTACCTGAGGTGTATTGCGCACGTTAGAGCCTTTGAATGCTAGTTTAATCAAAACCACTAGTGACCTGAATAAAGTGCAAGTCGCAAGCGATTGTGACCAAAACGAGAAAAAAATGTCAACAAAATTTTAATTTAATTGTTGACAAAGATCGTTAACAATCATGAAATAATGTTCAGGCGTCACGTTATTTCATCGATTTGCGGCGAATACAGCCGCACCGTGCGTCCAAATCGAATTCAATGGGAGATTAGGAATGCAACGTAGAACACTCATAAAAGTAGCGCTAACCGCAGTGACCTTGACCGCGCTTCAATCCACTACGGCTCTGGCAGAAAATTCCGTTCTGAAAATCGGATTTGTTGGAGTGACCAGCGGCCCCGCCGCTGCCTGGGGCATCTCGAACCAGCGGTCGATGGAAGCCCGTGCGGCATGGATCAACGAAACTGGCGGCTATAAAATCGGAGATACTACCTACGACATAGAAATCGTTTCATTCGACGATCAGAAAGACCCAAAGCGCGCGATTGCGGGCATGGAGAAGATGGCCCAAGAGGGTATTCACTATGTCGTTGGTCCTAACGTAGATGACGGCGCAGCGGCTGTTCGTCCAGTAGCTGAAGCCAACGGGATCATGTATTTTCCTTATGCTTTCCCTAAGTCGCTTTACCAAGCGCCCGCGTCAAACGCCGTTCTTGGGATGGTTGCCAATTACCAGTCAGGGCCTTCAATCTACAAGCATCTAATGGAGAATGAGGGTGTCAAAACTGTCGCCTTCATCGCAGCCAACGAATCCGATCCGCTCAGCCAACGTGATGGCGGCGTCGCAGCTGCGAAGGCTCTGGGGCTGGAGGTAGTCTCCGACACCGTGACCTACCAAGTGGATACCACTGACTTTACGCCGGTTTTGACACCAGTCATGCGCTCGCGGCCTGACCTGCTAGTGCTGTCGGGTGTTTCACCAGCAAACGCACCACAGCTAATCCGTTCTGCCCGAGAGTTGGGCTTCGAAGGCATAATTTCCACGGAAACCGCGCAAGATGCTGGCGTTCTGGCTGAAGGAGCTGGTGATCTAGCCAATGGTTTCATCTCGGTTGGCGGCGCGTCGACGCCAGAGCTTGCTTCGCCGATGATGAACGAGTTTGTCCAGCGTTACACCGACATGTTCGGCGAGTACAATGACGAGTCAAACACCAAAGTCTACGCACTGGAATATATCCTTGAAACGCTGAAGGCAAAACCTTCAGCGATCACAGATGTCGAGGCCTTCAAAGCGACCATGGACACGTTTGAAGCGCCTAACCCCTACATGAAGGGTGATGCAAAGCTGCGCTATGTGGGTATGACGTCATTTGGTCAGCGCCGCCAGGTTGCTGTCCCGCTGGTAGTCAATGTCTATCAGGACGGAGCATTCGAGACGCTGTTCGTCGCTGAAGTTGACTAAACTTCCCTTTCTGCTTTCAGGCATGTCCTGAGTAGAGCATCCCCGTTCTGCTTTCAGGTTTGTCCTGAGTAGCAACTCCCTGGGCCCCTTTTTTGGCCCGGGGCCTTTTCAAGAAAGAAAGCCCCATGGAACAAATATTGGCCAATGGCATCTATCTGGGCTCCCAATACGCGATGATCGCGCTTGGTTTGACCCTGATTTTTGCCCTGATGAATGTCCTGAACTTTGCTCATGGGCAGATGTATGTGATTGGCGGCTTCGTCACCTATACATTCTACGGACAATGGGGCGTGCCCTTTGTTCTCGCGCTGGTGATGTCATGCGTCACACTTGCAATCATAGGAGCACTGATCGAGAAATTTCTCTTTGCGCCGGTGATCAAAGGATCGGCCCGCGAAGAAAGTACGATGCTACTGGCTGCAGGCATCGCCTTCTTGCTTGATGCGCTGATCCTGTTGATTTTTGGTGAGAAGCAGCGTGGTGTTCCAAAAATCGTTGACGGAGTATTCAATTATGATTTCCGGCTGATTATGCCCTACGACCGCATTCTGATCTGTGTTTTAGCAATTTTGTCGATCGTCGCATTTATCGGTCTGATGCAATATTCAAAAACAGGACGGGCCTTGCGGGCGCTGGCCCAAGATCGAATAGCCGCCCAGTTGATGGGCGTGAATGTAGATCGTTATTCGATGATCGGCTTTGCACTGGGTGCCATGCTGGCAGGCCTTGTTGGCGGTCTGCTGGTTACCATCACGGGCGTTAACCTTGGTATGGGGGGTGCGACATCTATTAAGGCCTTTATGATGGTAATGATCGGCGGTGCGGGTGTGATCTCAGGCGCGATCTGGGGTGGCATCATCCTTGGCTTTATGGAGGCCATCGGCCTCGCCGTGCTGTCTCAATATGGCGACATCACGTACCTGCTCATCTTCGTCTCGCTGATGATCTTTCTTGCCATCAGGCCGCAGGGCCTGATGGGCAAGCCGTGGGGTTGAACCGATGAAAAACATTTCTTCAAAACAACTGGTCAGCGTCGGACTGCTCCTATTCGCAATATTCGTCGCTGCGCCACTGATTATCGGCGCAACGGGCCGTTGGGATTTCTACTTCACGCTGACATCGGTGGCCCTTCTTGCCATCGCAAGTGCCGGGGTCTGGCTGACCTTCTACATCGGCCGGATCAATATTGGTCAGGGTGCCTTTGCGCTGATCGGGGCCTATGTCTCGGCCATTCTGGTTGTCAAATCGGGGGTTTCGTTCTGGATATCGTTGCCAGCAGCTGGGATTTTTGCTGCCATCGTCGCCATTGTGATTGGCCTGCCGATCCTGCGTCTGCGAGGTGTATATTTCGCCATGATCACATTGGTACTGACACAGGTTGTTACGCTGACCGCCTTAGCGTTGCCAATAACAAACGGGGCCAAAGGCATTTCGTCAATTCCGCTGCCTTCGGGTGTGTCACTCTTTGGTATCCCTATCATCCCCGATTTTGCAGCGATGGAGAGCACAAAGCTGGCATTTTATTATACCGCTTGCATCCTGATGATCGCGACCTATGCGGCGCTCTATCGACTGGTGAATTCGCGCCTTGGTCACCTCTGCCGCTCGATGCAGCAAAATGAGGAATTGGCGAGCTCGATTGGCGTCAACATATCCTATATCCGCATGGTGATCTTTGCGATCTCCAGCTTCTTTGGCGGGATCGGCGGGGCGATGTTTGGGTCCATTGCGCAGTCAGTTTACCCTTCCAGCTTCCAGGTCGCAGATTCCGTGAACTTTATGCTGAACTGTTTCCTCGGCGGTTTGGGCTATGTCTTTGGCCCGATGCTCGGCACGCTGGTGCTCTATTTTGGATGGGATCTGTTGTTCGAGCTGGGTAAATACCAGTTGTTGGTCTACTCGATCATCCTGATCGCTGTGATCCGCTTCTTGCCAAATGGTTTGTTAAGCGTGCGAATTGGCAAGGGAGCTTCGAAATGAGCGCTCTTCTGCAAGTCAAGAACGTCACCAAGAAATATGGTGGTCTGACCGCGAACAATAACATCAGTTTTGACGTTTCCGAGAATGAAATATTGTCGGTGATCGGCCCGAACGGAGCAGGAAAATCGACACTGTTCAAAATGATCTCTTCTTTCACGCCGACCACGTCTGGCGAAGTTTTGTATCATGGTGAACGCATCTCAAACCTCAAGCCCCATATCGTGGCGCGCAAAGGTATCGTCAGGACGTTTCAGGAAACGACAATCTTCAAAAGCATGACAGTGCGGGAAAGCGTCATTGTGGCGCAACATCTGCGCGCCAAAGCATCACTTGCGGGGTATTTTTGGGGCACAAAGACAGCAAAAGAGGACGTTGCGGCCTTCGGAATATATGCAGATGAATTACTAGAATTTTTGGGCATGTCGAGCATCAGCAGCGAGCTGGCCCACAATTTGCCACAAGGCAATTTGCGTGCGCTTGGCGTAGCCATTGGGCTGGCAACCGCCCCCAAAGTGTTGCTGCTGGATGAACCGTTTGCAGGCATGAACCATGACGAAACTATGCAAATGGTCGATCTGGTTCGCTCGGTTCGTGACGAGCGCGGTGTAACAGTTCTGCTGGTTGAGCACGATATGCCGGCAGTGATGAACATCTCTGACCGAATTGTGGTGCTCAACTTTGGCGAAAAGATTGCCGAAGGCTCGCCCTCAGAAATCCAGAATAATGAAAAAGTCATCGAGGCCTATTTGGGTAGCGTAGACGACGAGATTGGGATGTAGATCATGACGACAATGTTGGATTTCAAAGATGTCGAATTATATTACGATCACGTTTATGCGCTGAAGGGTGTCTCTCTATCGCTCAATCAAGGGGAAACCGTCGCACTTATCGGGGCCAATGGAGCGGGCAAATCGTCGATTCTGCGGGCTATCACCGGGCTTGCCAAACCTGCAAAAGGTTCAGTCACCTTTGAGGGCAAACGAATTGACTCTACCGACCCCTCTGACATCGTCAAACGCGGTATCGCAATGGTGCCAGAGGGTCGCCGCGTGTTCCCGTTCATGTCGGTAAAAGACAATCTGATGATGGGTGCGTTCACCCGCAGCGACAAGGTAGAAATTCAGAAAACTCTAGACAGCATCCTGACCCGTTTTCCGCGCCTGAAGGAACGTTACAGCCAAGCAGCTGGAACACTATCTGGCGGCGAACAGCAGATGATGGTGATTGGCCGTGCGCTAATGGCCAAGCCCAAGCTTTTATTGCTTGATGAACCCAGCCTCGGCATCGCGCCCAAACTGGTGCAGGATATCGCGCGTTCGATCGTGGCAATCAATCGCGACGAAGGAGTTTCGGTTCTGCTAGTTGAGCAAAACTCTCGTATGGCACTGAGCATTTCACATCGTGCCTACGCTATGGCGACAGGTAATGTTGTGATCGAGGGCAACTCCAAAGAACTGCTGCACGATGACCGAATCAAGGCTGCATATCTTGGCGGGGCGGTCTGATTACCATGGAAATTCTCGTCATCAATCCTAATACCACCGCCGCAATGACAGCAAAAATTGCCACTGCAGCGCGGGCTGTAGCGCGGCCTGAAACGGAGATCGTAGCGGCCAATTCCCAAAACGGCCCCGCAAGTATTCAAGGTTTTCTGGATGTCGCCACATGTGTGCCCGGTCTACTTGAAGAGGTCAGGCAACACCCCAACGTTGACGCCATTGTAATTGCCTGTTTTGACGATACTGGACTAGATGCGGTGCGCTCTTTGGTTTCGGTTCCTGTTTTGGGCATTGGAGAAGCTGCCTATCACGCTGCCAGCATGATCGCGACCAAGTTTACCGTCATTACGACGCTGTCTCGCTCTGTGCCGGGGATTGAAAATAATCTGATGCGTTATGGGCTCGCCCAAAAGTGCGTGCGTGTGCGGGCGACAGACATTCCGGTCCTCAAACTTGAAGAGGGCGATCCGACGACCTTATTCAAAATCCGTTCTGAAATCCGTGAGGCGATTGATCATGACAACGCAGAGGCGATCGTTCTGGGTTGTGCTGGAATGGCGGACCTTATGGCGCAGCTAAGCGAAGAATTCGGCCTACCTGTAATTGACGGTGTCGCAGCCGGTGTCACCTTTGCGGAAGCGCTTGTGAACAACAG
>JAHEJF010000117.1 GCA_024639025.1 Ahrensia sp.
GTATGCAGACTTGGCTGTGGCTGGCATTCTTTGCCTCTTTTGCCGTCAAAATGCCCATGTGGCCGGTCCACACATGGTTGCCTGACGCACACGTTGAAGCGCCAACCGCCGGGTCGGTGATATTGGCTGGCGTACTGCTCAAATTGGGCGGCTACGGCTTGATCCGCTTTTCGCTGGCCATGTTCCCCGTTGCATCGGCTGAGCTGGCTTGGCTGGTGTTCACGCTGTCCTGTATCGCCATCATATATACATCGCTGGTAGCGATGATGCAGGATGACATGAAAAAGCTGATTGCTTATTCATCCGTGGCGCATATGGGTTTCGTGACCATGGGCATTTTCGCTGCCAATTCGCAGGGATTGTCCGGCGCAATTTTCCAGATGCTCTCACATGGTCTGATCTCCGGCGCGCTCTTCCTGTGCGTTGGCGTCATCTATGACCGCATGCATACGCGGGAAATTGCAGCCTATGGCGGCCTGGTCCACAACATGCCCAAATATGCGCTGGTCTTCATGCTATTCACCATGGCCAATGTGGGTTTGCCCGGCACATCGGGCTTTGTCGGCGAGTTCCTGACATTGATGGGCATTTTCCGCGTCAATACCTGGTTCGCACTGTTCGCTACAACCGGCGTAATCCTGTCGGCTGGCTACGCACTCTGGCTCTATCGAAGGGTCATCTTCGGTGTGCTTGAGAAAGAGAACCTGAAAGCTCTGCTTGATCTCAATCGTCGCGAAAAGGGCATGCTGTATACCCTTGGCGCGTTCACCATATTCTTCGGCGTTTATCCGGCACCGGTATTTGATGTAATCAATGCCGCGGTCGAGGCGCTGGTAACCGATTACGAAGCTGCCAATGCGGCAGCAAAAGCGGCAATGTCTGTTGCCGTAAATGCAAACTAGTTTGGATCGTCACCATGTTAGTCGCTGAATTGAACCAAAGCCTTATCATTGCAGTGCCCGAACTGGCACTGGCAATCGGCGCCATGGTGCTGCTGATGATAGGTGTCTTCGCGCCCAAGGAGAGCGCCAATTCAACAGTGACTGGATTGACTGTTGCCTTGCTGGTCGCTGCGCTGGGCTGGATGCTGATGTTTCAGTCCGAAGGGTCGGCCTTTGCTGGTGCATTCGTGCAGGATTCATTTGCGCTGTTTTTCAAGGTCCTGACCCTGGTCGGTTCAATTGTGGCCCTTGTCATGTCAGTCGGCTTCGCCCGGGAAGAGAAATTCGATCGTTTTGAGTTTCCAATCCTGATTGTGCTGGCGACACTGGGCATGTTGCTGATGATTTCGGCAACCAGCTTGCTGACAGTCTATATGGCGCTCGAACTGCAGTCGCTATCACTTTACGTTATTGCAGCGATTAACCGCGACAGCAGTCGTTCAACCGAAGCCGGTCTCAAATACTTCGTACTCGGTGCCCTTTCATCAGGCATGATGTTGTACGGCATATCGCTCATTTATGGCTTCACCGGTCATGTCGGCTTTCAGGAAGTTGCAGCTGCGATCACGGGCGAAGAACGCTCATTGGGGCTTCTGTTCGGCCTTGTCTTTCTGCTGACAGGCCTGGCGTTCAAGATTTCAGCCGTGCCGTTCCACATGTGGACACCTGACGTGTATGAGGGCGCGCCGACACCGGTCACAGCATTCTTTGCAGCTGCACCAAAAATGGCCGCCATGGCCATGTTGGTACGTGTGGTCACCGAAGCCTTTGGTTCGGTTAGCGCAGACTGGCAGCAAATCATCGTGTTTATCGCGATTGCCTCCATGGGCTTGGGCGCCGTCGCAGCCATTGGTCAGCGCAACATCAAACGCCTGATGGCGTATTCTTCAATCGGCCATATGGGGTATGCCCTAGTCGGCCTTGCTGCTGGAACCGTTGCTGGCGTGCAGGGCGTTGCCATCTACATGGCGATCTATCTTGTCATGACCCTGGGAACTTTTGCGTTCATCCTGGCCATGCGCCGCAAGGATGAGGGCAATGTCGAGCAGATTGACGATTTGGCAGGCTATGCTTCTAACAATCCGCTGCAGGCGACCGTGCTGACGGTCTTGATGTTCTCGCTGGCAGGCATCCCGCCACTCGCAGGCTTCTGGGGTAAGTGGTATGTGTTTTTGGCGGCAATTGAAGCGGGTCTGTACCCACTTGCCATTATTGGTGTGATCGCATCGGTTGTGGGCGCGTTCTATTATTTGCGCATTATCAAGATCATGTGGTTCGACGAGCCGGAGGGCAATTTTGTCCCGGCGGCGGGAGAGCTTCGTTTGGTCATGGGTGCATCCGGTCTGTTTGTGATCGGCTATATCGTCTTTGGTGGGCCGATTGCTGCCTATGCTGAAAGCGCTGCCAAGGCACTATTCTAAGCGATTGCCAGTTCTGATAGATCCAGGTCCAATAGATGGTTTGCCAGGCTGGAGGCAGGCGCACCTGTTTGAGGTCGGCTCCACCAATGAAGAACTGAAGGCCTATGCCAAGTCTGGTCACGATGCAGACCGTCTGTGGCTGACGGCCGGCGAGCAAAAAACCGGCAAAGGGCGCCGAGGGCGCAATTGGTTGTCGCCACCGGGCAATTTTCATGGTTCCGTTTTTCTGCGCGATCCGTGCGATCAGCAGCACCTTGGCTTTTTGCCGCTCATCTGTGCAGTTGCCGTTCATCAGGCGATTGCTGCGCTTCTGAAGCATCAACCACACTTGGTCGAAATCAAGTGGCCCAATGATGTTCTTGTAAACGGTGCAAAATGTTGTGGCATGCTTATTGAAGCCGATCACAGCAATACACATATACAGGTCATCATCGGCTGCGGCATCAACTTGATTGCGCATCCCGACGACACGCCTTACCCTGCTACAGACTTCAAAACCCTGGGTATGGATATTGCACCGAGCCACGTGCTGCATCATCTCGCTTCTAGCCTTGACGCCGTGCTTGCCCAGTGGAATCGCGGCAAGGCCAACCAACCAATTTTGGACTATTGGACAACGCACGCGCGCGGTATTGGTGACCAAACCATCATCAACCTTGCGGACAGGCAAATTGAAGGCGTATGTGAGGGCATCAATTCACAAGGATTTCTGCTGCTGCGCGAGCCTTCCGGCCGATTGAACGAAATTTCTGCGGGAGACGTCTTCTATCCGCATATGACCAAATGAAGACCGAACAATAAAAAGGTTCAACAGAACTGAATGACAAAAGATAACAATGAACTGGTCTTCGTCCCGCTTGGTGGCGTGGGCGAGATTGGCATGAATTTGGCCATGTACGGCTATGGTCCGGCCAGCAACAGGCAATGGATCGTGATGGACGTGGGTGTCACTTTTCCCGGTCCACACCTTCCAGGTGTTGATCTGGTGCTGCCCGACATCCGCTTCCTGGAAGCCGAAAGACACAATCTGAAAGCCATCATCATCACCCACGCGCACGAAGACCATTATGGCGCTTTGCTGACACTCTATCCATTGATCGCGCCTGACAATGACATTCCGGTCTATATGACGCCTTTTGGTGCGGGCATGTTGGAGAGCAAGGCTGTCGGAGAAAAAGATGCGCCAAAAATCAAGGTGACCACCTTCAATGCTGGAAACCGGTTCGAGGCCGGGCCTTTCAAGTTGGAAGCGCTGGCGGTGACACACTCCATTCCCGAACCCATGTCGATCGCCATTCACACGCCTCTTGGCACGGTCTTGCACACCGGTGACTGGAAAAATGATGTGGCCCCCTCAATGGGACCCATCACAGACAGCAATGCCTTTACGCAATTGGGCGACAATGGCGTTCTGGCGCTGATTTGTGATTCAACCAACGCCATGCGCGATGGGGAGAGTCCATCAGAGCAAGAAGTCTCGGATGGATTGAAGAAGGTGATCGAAAACGCAACTGGTCGCGTTGCGGTTACAACATTTTCCTCCAATGTTGGCCGCATTAAATCCATTGCTTTGGCAGCGGCGGCGGCCGGGCGGAAGACCCTGCTGTTGGGCAGATCGATGAAACGCGTCGTCGATGTGGCGTCGGATCTTGGTTACATGGAGGGTGTGCCCGAATTCCTGAGTGAAGATGAGTACGGTTTTATCCCGCGCGACAAGGTCGTAATCATTCTTACCGGATCGCAGGGAGAGAGCAGGGCGGCCCTGGCGAAATTGAGCCGCGATGAAATGCGTGATATCGCGCTGACCGCCGGCGATACGGTTGTCTACTCTTCCCGATCCATTCCGGGTAATGAAAAGCCGATCATCGATACGATGAACCGCCTCATCGATATGGGCATAACGATCATTGAAGATGGCAAGGATGCGCTTGTCCATGTGTCGGGTCATCCTCGTCGCAACGAGTTGCGCCAGATGTATCAGTGGACCCGCCCGAAGATCGGAATACCTGTCCATGGCGAAGCAGCGCACCTGACGGCCCATGCAAAATTGATGCGCGAAAACAACATTCCAGACGTGATGGATGTGCGCAACGGCGACATGGTGCGTCTGGCGCCAGGTGCACCGGAAGTAATCGACGATGTGCCGAGTGGCGAGATGTACAAAGACGGCTATGTCGTCGGCGATGCCGATCAGGTTGGCGTGACCGCACGGCGCGGCTTGTCGTTTGCCGGCCATGTGGCAATCAGCGTGATTGTGGACAAGCATTATGAGCTTTTGGTTGACCCGCAGGTGGTTTGCATCGGTATACCTGCGACAGATCACCGTGGCGAAGACATTGAGGATATCGTCTATGATGCCGTGGTTGCAGCGATTGAATCCATTCCGCGTGCGAGGCGCAAGGATTTGGACCTGATTGAAGAAGCATCACGTAAAGCATCCAGAGCCGCTATTCGGAAAATCTGGGGCAAGAAGCCTGTGACAACTGTGATGGTTGACCGGGTCTGAGTGAATAATTCGGGAGACAGCGAATGCTAGGGCGTTTGAACCATGTTGCCATTGCGGTACCTGACCTTCAGGCTGCCATCAAGAAGTACAAGCTCGTGCTGGGTGCGAAGGTTTCTGCACCCCAGGCATTGCCTGAGCACGGCGTAACGGTTGTCTTTGTTGAGGTCGAAAATACCAAGACAGAACTCCTTGAACCATTGGGTGACAAATCTCCCATCGCTGCATTTCTTGAAAACAATCCATCGGGCGGCATGCACCACATGTGCTACGAGGTCGACGATATTATCGCCGCACGTGATCGCCTGAAAGAGGATGGGGTGAGGGTGCTGGGTGATGGTGACCCCAAAATTGGGGCGCACGGCAAGCCCGTCCTGTTTCTGCATCCCAAGGACTTTGATGGAGCCTTGATCGAACTGGAGCAGGTCTAATGCAACTGCTCTCGGCATTTGCGATTTTTTTCATTATCTGGTGGACGGTGCTCTTTACCGTCCTGCCGATCGGCGTGCGCAGTCAGCAGGAAGCTGACGATGTCACGCTCGGTACGGAACGGGGCGCACCGGCTCGCTCGAAAATGGGCTTCAAGTTGGCACTAACCACGGCAATCGCATGCCTGGTCTTTGCCGTCTTTTATTACCTTACGATTATATTGGGATATGGCGTTGCCGACCTGCCGGAGATCGTGCCGAAATTTGATCAATAGAGCGTTTCAGTCTTCAGCTGAAATGCTGGCGCAGATCTGGGCATCAAAAATATTGGAATAATCCGGGTTATGCGATTCCATCAAAGCCTGAGAGAGTCTAGAAATTTGGCAAATAAAAAATGGCAGGACAAGGTCCTGCCATTTTCGTAACGAGTGTGATTTCAACTAAACCCCGAAGGGTCGCAGCATTTAAGCGCGTAAAATCAAGATCCTCCCAAGACTTCACTCGTGACCGAGTGGAAGACAACTTCGCAACTCGGAGTGTTTTCCTAGCAAGATGTTTAGGTCATGTCACCAAAAAAATGCACGTTGAGTTGTTCCAAATCGAGAATTGGTTACTGCGGCAGAGCAAGGGTCAGATTTGTGATTGGTGTGATCGAAACGCTTTCATTTACGGCACACACGCACTAAACACTTAGCACAATTCGCCTTAAGGCTGACTGATTCTCGTGGCCATGTGTCCACCCAACGTCGGAAACTTTTATGCGCCTATCACAGTACTTTCTACCCATACTGAAAGAAAATCCAAAAGAGGCCGAAATCGTCTCGCATCGTCTTATGTTGCGCGCAGGAATGATACGCCAGCAATCGGCGGGAATTTATTCGTGGTTGCCCTTGGGTAAAAAGGTGCTCGACAGAATTTGTGACATCGTGCGCGAAGAACAAAATCGGGCAGGGGCCATCGAAATCCTGATGCCCACGATCCA
>JAHEJF010000118.1:0-4022 GCA_024639025.1 Ahrensia sp.
GATTGGCAGATACAGAAACGCAAATCCAAATACGATCGAGACGATGTTGAACCAAGTCCAGCGGCCACTCATTGCGATTTCTCCACCGAACGCGCTTGCGCATTTTGGAACAGCACAATTGGAACAACCAGGATAAACAGCAGAATGATGGCAACGGCAGAGGCTACTGGCCAATCTCTGTTGTTGAAGAATTCACTCCACAGCGTCTTGCCGATCATGAGTGTTTCTGTGCCGCCGAGCAAATCGGGAATGACAAACTCACCAATCGCCGGGATGAAAACGAGGAAACTGCCTGCAATAATGCCCGGCAGAGCCAGCCGTGCCGTTACTTTCCAAAACGCGCCGAGTTGTGTGCACCCCAGATCCTGTGCTGCTTCGACAAGCGAATAGTCCATTTTCTCGAGCGTCGAATAGATGGGCAAAACCATGAACGGCAGATAGGAATAAACGATGCCGATATACAGCGCATTATCGGTATTGAGGATTTGAAGAGGCTCGTTAATGACACCCAGCCACATCAGGAACTGGTTCAGTAATCCCTCAGGTTTCAGGATTCCGATCCAAGCGTAAACCCGGATCAGAAAACTGGTCCAGAACGGCAAGATCACCAACATCAGAAAAATGGGTCTTAGTCGCTCCGGAGCCCTAGCCATGCCGTAGGCGAGCGGAAATCCGATCAGCAAAGTGATGAATGTTGAAATGATGGCGACGCGAACACTGGACAAATAAGCATTTGTGTAAAGAGGGTCGCTGAACAACCATTGGTAGTTGGCAAGGGAAAGTTGTGAGAATTTCTCACTCCACCCCTGCAAGCCATCACTCAAATCAAATTGTGGCGCATAGGGCGGTATGGCGATTACGGGCTCTGAGACCGAAATTCTAAGCACGATCAGGAAAGGCAGCAGAAACAGTACCAACAGCCAGACATAGGGTACCGCAATGGTTATGCGTCTGAACAACGTACCCATTTAACGCTCCAACAAGACGCCTGCATCGGACGCAAATGAGAGCCACACATCATCATCTATGCTAATCGGATCCTCAACCGTACGTTGGGCATTGAGCATGGATGCGCGAACCACGAGGCTACTGGGAAGTTTGACGTGAAAGATTGTCATGTCGCCGAGATAGCCCAAATCCCAGATTTCGCCGCGCACTGCATTGATTTTTGTCGCAGGTTTTTTTCGCGATACTTTGAGCTTTTCGGGTCGCACTGCAAACCAGGCTTGCTGGTCCTTCGAATAGCTGCTGCCTGGCGGTGCATCCACTTGCATCGCAAAGCCATCTGTTCCCTTGAGAGATATCTTGCCGTCGGCACTTTTGGTCACCAGACCTTCAAATGCGTTGATGCTGCCAATAAATTCAGCCACGTAACGGGTATTGGGTGCCTCATAGATTTCCGCCGGTGTCCCGGTCTGGACGACCATGCCGCGATCCATTACCGCAATGCGGTCCGACATTGTCATCGCTTCTTCCTGATCGTGGGTCACGATCATGAAAGTCAGACCCAACTCCTGTTGCAAATCCATCAGCTCGAACTGGGTTTCTTCGCGCAGTTTTTTGTCCAGCGCGCCCAATGGCTCGTCTAGCAGCAGAAGCTTGGGTCGGGTTGCAACAGATCGCGCTAGGGCCACACGCTGACGCTGGCCACCAGAAAGCTGGTGCGGTTTCCTTCGTTCGAATTCTTCGAGCTTGACCAGCTTGAGCATGGCATCCACCCGCTGCCCGATTTCACTTTTGCTCATGCCGGCCTGTTTGAGGCCAAAGGCGACATTGTCGGCCACATTCATATGCGGAAAGAGCGCGTACGACTGGAACATCATGTTGACCGGCCGCTTGTGGGGCGGGACGCCCTTCAGTGAAACGCCATCGAGAAATATATCGCCGGCGGTCGGCTGCTCAAATCCTGCAAGCATGCGCAGAAGCGTGGTCTTGCCGCACCCAGATGGCCCGAGAAGCGAATAGAATTCGCGTTCGTAGATATCGAGGTTCAGATTGTCGACAGCAACAAAGTCACCAAACTTCTTGGTTACGTTCTTAAATGAGATGTACGGCTTGGAATCGGCCTCTTGCCAAGGTGCAAAACTTCGACGGATGGAGCCTAGTGATTTCATCTTGCATCAACGCTCGTTTGAAGTGCTGGATCCAGCCCTGGTTTGAAAGGCCCAGGATGGTTGATCCATCCCGGGGCCTGTCGCTTATTGACCTGTGAGAACCTTGGTCCACGAACGCGTCACAACACGTTGGATCCTCTGCCCATAGGGTGTTGTGATGTACAGGTTTGCCAGCGTCTCCTCATCGGGATAAATGGCCGGATCGCCAATGACGTCACTTTCCAGAAATTCCTTTGATGCCGCGTTGCCATTGGCAAAGTAGACATAGTTAGAAGCCTTGGCCATCACTTCCGGGCGCAAGATGTAGTCCAGGAAAATATGCGCTTCCTCGATATTCTTGGCGTCAGCCGGAATTGCCATGTTATCGAACCACATCAAGGCGCCTTCTTTGGGTATCGTGTATTCGACCTCGACACCCGCATCGGCTTCCGCTGCGCGGTCGCGCGCCTGCAGAACATCCCCCGACCAACCGACGGCAACGCAAATGTCTCCGTTCGCGAGAGCGTTGATGTATTCAGATGAATGGAATTTGCGCACAAAGGGTCGGATTTCCAGAAGCAACGCTTCGGCCTTACCAATGTCATCTGCGCTTTTGGAATCAGGATCGAGGCCCAAATAATTGAGTGCCGCGGGAATGACTTCATCGCCTGCATCCAGAATGTAAATGCCACAATCCTTCAATTTTGCTGCTATTTCCGGATTGAAAATCATGTCCCACGTGTCGGGTACAAAATCTTCTCCCAAGGCCTCTTTGACCTTGCCGACATTGTAGCCGATGCCCGTCGTGCCCCACATGTAATTTATCCCGTGCTCATTGCCCGGATCATAGGTCGACAGCCGTTCTGCGACGGTGGGATCGAGATTGTCCAGATTGCCCAGTTTTGACTTGTCCAGCGGCTGGAATACGCCCGCTTGCAGTTGGCGCGCCATGAAGGTGCCGGAAGGCACAACGATGTCGTAGCCGGTTGAGCCGGCAAGCAATTTTGTTTCCAAGATATCGTTTGAGTCAAAAACGTCATAAACGACCTTGATACCCGTTTCTGCAGTGAATTCCGTCAGTATTTCTTCGTCGATATAATCAGACCAATTGTACACATTCACCACGCGATCCTGAGCCGATGTTGCGATTGCCGAAGCCGACAAGACGGCAACAGAGGCAAGAAGTGTTTTTACGCGAACCATCTTGTTCTCCCTAAAATTACGCAAGGTGAGCTGAAAATACTCACCACTGGAAAAATGTTATTGATGAATTCTGCACCGCACAAGTCATTTTATTGACGGTTACATCAGCCGAAGCGATCGCTCGGGTTCTGCCACGAGGCGAATGAACTCAGAGATATGTAGACTGTTCCAGTGGCGTGATTTCAGCCCAAAATGCAAGAATCTCTGCGCGTTTGAGGTGCTTGTAGATTTTGGATAATTCCGGCCCGAGGGCTCGATCGGCGAATTGGCCTTTTTGCATGAGTAGCAATGCTTCGTCCATATCATCGGGCAGCAGTTCGGCACCATCATCGTCATAGGCATTACCTGTGACTTGCGGTGGCGGGGTTTCAAGTTTTTCCAGACCGTCCATCATCGCCTGCAAGATGGCACACAGGACAACGTAAGGATTGGCATCAGCGCCGGCTATGCGATGCTCCAGGCGGCGATTCTTGGATGTGGATGCCGGAATGCGCAATGCAACAGAGCGGTTGTTTTCTGCCCAGACCGCCTTGGTCGGCGCATAGGAGCCCGGCTGAATTCGCCTGAATCCGTTCCAGGAATTGATGAACATCAGCAGTCCTTGTGGCATGGTTCGGATCAATTCGGCGATGGCGCCACCGAGCTTCTGCTCTGCGTCATCAAACTTCTCGCCATCAAATATATTATCGCCGTTGCCATTGAGTATCGAGGCGTGGATATGCATGC
>JAHEJF010000118.1:4122-6258 GCA_024639025.1 Ahrensia sp.
GGCATGGTTCGGATCAATTCGGCGATGGCGCCACCGAGCTTCTGCTCTGCGTCATCAAACTTCTCGCCATCAAATATATTATCGCCGTTGCCATTGAGTATCGAGGCGTGGATATGCATGCCATTGCCTGCATAGTCGATAAAAGGTTTGGCCATAAAGGTAACCTGCAATCCATGCTTGCGGGCGCAGCCAAACACGATGCGCCGCAACATAATGACGTCATCTGCAGCCTTGAGCGGATCGCAGCGGTGCTTGAGATTGACTTCAAACTGTCCCGGCGCAGCCTCCTTGATGATGGTATCAATGGGCAGACTTTGAGCATCCGCTGCCGCTCTTATATCATCGAAAAGATCGGCATATTCATCCAGATCATCCAGCCCATACATGCGCTGGCGGTCAGGTCCCGCAGTAGCACCTACTGGAATGGGCATGGAACCATCATTGGCTGGGTTGGGCTCGAGCAGGTAGAACTCAACTTCAAAGGCAACGACCGGGTAAAGATCACGTTTTGCCATTGCCTTTGTAACCCGCATCAATGCATTGCGACAATCGAAGCGAAGACGCTCTTCCTCTGGCGTATATGTCGACAACAACACTTGAGCCGTGGGTCTGTTGGCCCAAGGCACACGGCTCAGTGTTCCGGGCACAGCACGGCAAAATCCGTCACGGTCACCACTTTCAATATGCAGGCCCGTTTCAGGCACTTCCCGTCCCCAAATATCCAGCCCGTGAATTGAAATCGGAAAATTGACGCCCTCCCGGAATGCTTTTTCAAGCGAATCCGCCGGCGCCCATTTACCCCGCATCACGCCATTTGGATCGACGATCAAGAACTCGACCGCCTGAATGTCGGGATTTTCCTTGATGAAGGTTTGATACTCTTGAATGTCGGCGACAGCATCAAAGCTGGCTTCCTGGCGAGGCGTCGTTTTGGTCAATTCGGTTCACATGGATCGTTTCAACTGACTGAATACAGACGCGCGCGCAGCAATTTTGTCAATCCTGCCCGTGCACGAAGCGAGAGTCGCGCAGGTCAAACAAAGTCAAATGCACTCAGGCCGGCAACCATTTCGTCTAATCCCAAAGGCTTGGTGATAGGGGCCTCAGCGCGGGCGAGACATCCCGCGCGTTCGCACACGCGGCAGGCTGGACCAATAGGCACGGTAAGGACATCACCTTCGGGGGTTCGACCAGCGGGAAGTGCAGTGCCATAAACAATGTTATCCTTGTACTCGATGTAGCAGCCCAGCAAGAGGGCCGTACGCCGTGGTCGCTCATTAAACGCACCTTGCGGCCCTTCCAAAGTCCGCGCGATGACCATGAATTGTGTGCCATCGGGCATATCAACGGCTTCTGTCAATATTTGTGCTGGTTGCGAAAACGCTGCATGAACCGGCAGTTTGGGACAAAGCCCGCCAAACCGCGCTTGCGGATATCCCTTCGCACCTGCCCGTCGAAAGCTGTTACCGGCTTGATCAACCTCTGTCATGAAAAACGGCACACCTTCGGCGTCTTCCCGTCCCAACATGGTGACCCGGTTTGCGGCCTGTTCAAAGGAAACCGCGAATCTGGACCGTAATACATCGATGTCATACTTGCTGCGCTGGCATGCGGCTAAGAATTCATCATAGGGCATCATCAGGGCATGGGCAGCATAACGCGCCATCTCGAAACGCATCAGGCGGCGCGCTTCATCCGAGGACAGTTTGAACTTTTGCACCTGAGCGGCAATGGCGACCTGCATTCGAATGAGCGACGCCTCCATGGCAACTTCGCGCAATTGATCAAAAGGTGACAAGCGCTCGGAAATAAACAATCGGTTGGTGTGTCGATCATAGCGACGGCGCCAATTGGGCATGGTTGCGACCGGTAGAACCTTCACAACAATGCCATGTTCAGCGCGCAGCCATTCCTTCAATGCTCCCAGAAGGTCTTCGCCCGGCTGCAACAATTTGATAAATGCCTCAGCCTCCTCCTCGAGGGCTGGGTAGTGGTTGGGGCTCTTTTCGAGCGTGTCGCGGACTTCATCGGTTGGCAGACGAGCGGCAGCCAGACTTGTCTCATGGCCTTCCCTTGCCAACAAATCGGACAAGTCCGACAGGCGTTCCTGTCCTTCGCGTTAGGCGCGATACAGTT
>JAHEJF010000119.1 GCA_024639025.1 Ahrensia sp.
TTGTTGCGGCCCAGACGTTGAAACCCGACATCGCCATACAGATCGATCTTCTGCTTACTGGCGACACGCCGGATATGGTCGACTGCACTGATGTCCAATTGGGCGGCGGCGCAGGCATCAGTCTTTACTCCTTCCACGGACGGGGCACATTGAACGGCACCATACCCCACCCGGCATTGCCGCAGCTTTTCGAGCGTGCAGCTACCAAGGCTGGTTTCGCTTTGCAGCGCAGCGCGCAAACCGGCGTGTTGACCGAGACCTCCTATGTTCAGTTGGTCGGTAGCGGCGTTGCTTGCATCGATGTTGGCTTTCCCTGTCGATACACGCATTCATCTTTGGAAGTGTGTGATCTGAATGACCTCGTGGATCTCGCCGACCTGCTCACAACATCGCTGAATATGATCGACAGTTCATTTTCTCTGGACCGGGATGATTTTGAGCAATGAGTTACACGCTGGGCATTGATATCGGGACCTTCGAGTCAAAAGGTGTACTTGTCGACTCAACCGGCAAGATCATTGCGCAGGCCGCCAGACCCCATGAAATGATTGTGCCGCGCGCTGGATGGGCAGAACACAATCCTGATGAAGATTGGTGGGGCGACTTTGTTTTCATCACCCGTCAATTGCTGGCGGAGTCTGAAATCGATGCCGACGAGATCAAGGCAATCGGGTGCAGTGCAATTGGTCCGTGCATGTTGCCTGTGGACGACGAGGGCAATGCGCTGATGAATGGCATGCTCTACGGCGTGGACAACAGAGCCGCTGCAGAAGTCGAAGAATTGACCGCGGATATCGGGGAAGATGTCCTGCTTGACCGTTGCGGTAACGCGCTGACATCTCAATCGGTCGGGCCAAAAATCCTTTGGCTGAAGCGCAATCGGCCCGACTTGTTCGCACGCACATCCAAAATCCATACTTCGACCACCTATATCGTTCACAAACTTACCGGTCGCACCGTCATCGATCACTACACGGCGGCAAATTTCAGCCCGCTCTATGATATCGGCACACAAGACTGGACCGATGCGTTGACCGACAAAATCGTCGACCGGGCGATGTTGCCCGAGATCCTCTGGTCTTCAGAGATTGCTGGCGCTGTAACAGCAGACGCAGCTGCAGTGACTGGACTTGCCGACGGCACGCCGGTTCTAACAGGGACCATCGACGCAGCAGCGGAAGCGGTGAGTGTCGGCGTCGCATCGCCGGGTGAAATGATGATCATGTATGGGTCAACGATTTTCATAATCATGCCGACCGCCAGCCGCGTGTCGGACCCGCGCCTGTGGTATGCGCCATGGTTGTTCAAGGGTCAGCATGCCAGCATGGCCGGCCTGGCAACAAGTGGAACCCTGACCCATTGGTTCCGTGACAGATTTGCAAAGGAACTGCCGAAGGCAACCGCATTCGAGAGTTTGGCAGCAGAAGCTGCTGCTTCTCCGCCAGGTTCGAATGGTCTGGTCATGTTGCCGTATTTTTCTGGTGAACGCACTCCAATTCACGACCCTTTTGCCAAGGGCACATTGCTGGGTCTGGATTTGACCCACACGCGAGGCGATGTCTACCGCGCCATGTTGGAAGGCATAGCCCTGGGAACCGGCCATGTAATTGAGACATATCGCGATGCTGGCGCGCCACCTGCCAAGCTGTTTGCCGTTGGCGGCGGGACCAAAAATACAGTCTGGTCGCAGACTACGTCGGATGTTGCGGGCATGCCGCAGGTGCTTAGGGAAATTTCTGTCGGCGCATCATACGGCAACGCGTTTCTGGCCGCAGTTGCGACAGAGAGCGCCAGGCTTGAGGACATTGAAAAGTGGAACCCTGTCGTCAAACAAATTGAGCCGATAAAACAACATGAAGCAATTTATCTCGAAAGACTGACGCAATTCAAAGCGCTTTATGGTTCGACCAAAGAGATCATGCACGCATTGGGCGACAGAACTTAAGCGATCTGGTGCGATGCTACTTAACAGCGCCTGCCGTCATGCCTTTGATGATGTGCTTTTCCAGCAGGATACCGATGAACACAAGCGGCAGGATACCAGCCGCCGACAATGCGGCCATCGACCACCAATTTATGCCCTGGCTTCCAGTCTGACTTGCAATCATGACCGGTAAGGTTTTGGCGTCGGTCGCCGTCAATAGTGCTGCGAAGAAGTATTCGTTCCAGCACAGAACGAGCGAAAGGATAAAAGCGGCGACCATGCCGGGCAGGACCAATGGCATGACGATCCTGACAAACACACCCCAAATAGACAGACCATCCACCAGCGCTGCTTCTTCAAGTTCAACAGGCACCGAGGCAAATTGGTCACGCATGATCCAAATTACGATCGGCAGAACCATCAATGTGTAGATCGCGATCATCCCCACACGGGTATCGAGCAGGGCCAACTCCTTATACAGAACAAGAAATGGCAACGCCAAAACCACCGGCGGCAGGATGAGCTGAGAGAGGAAGAAGAACGAAATATCGGAGTTCCGCATAAAACCAAACCGATAGGAGAATCGACTCAATCCGTAAGCTGCCAGCGACCCCAATCCAACTGCCAGCGCTGATGCCGAGACAGAAATAATGGTGCTGTTGAAGAAGCGTTTCAAAAACTCTTCCCGTACCGTCGAAATGTTGGAAATCGTATCGGGGCTCAGCCCCAGCGAACGCCAGCCGAGCCAACTGGGTGTAAACTCAAGCCAGGGTATGATGTCACCCTGCATGACATTGCGTGCCACCTTGAATGACGTCGTCAGCGTCCAGAATATCGGGAATAGGCACACCACCGCCCATATGATGAGAACGCCATACAGTGCCACGCGCATCGTCCACCAACGCAGGCGCTGACGACGATCATAATCATCTGTTGAGATGGCAGTCATCATCCAGCCCCCGTTGCACGTCGCACAATGCGGTCGGAGATCTTGAGCACCACCGTCATGAAGATAACGATGATGACCAGATAGACGATGGCGAGTAGGGTGCCGTAACCAACATTTGAGCGGTCACGATATTCGCGGAAAATAAAGCTGGTCACCGAATCTGTAGCGCCGCCGGGTCCGCCGGATGTCACATTGATGATGATGTCGGCCAGTTTCAGCTTGAATATTATCCGGATCATCACGGCGGTAATTGAAACCGGCAGCATCAATGGAAAGGTGACTTCCCAAAACCGCTGCCAAGGTGTCGCGCCATCCACTTCTGCCGCCTCCAAGACTTCCTTTGGCATGGCCTGAAGGCCGGCAAGGATCATGATCATCATGAAAGGAATGAAGGTCCAGGCATCCATTGCCATGATCATGAACTTGGCCAGTTCCGGCGAGCTGAAGAAGGACGGGTTCTCCCATCCCAGCCATCTGACGAAGCGAGAAATCGGACCAAATCGAATTTCCAGCATCGACTTGCCGATCATCCAGCTTACGGCGACTGGCGACAACATAAGCGGCAACAGGAAGGTGACACGCCAGAATTTGCGTCCGACAATATTAGCGTTCAACACAAGCGCCAGCCCAAATGCGATCGCATATTCAATCAGAATAACGACGGTGTAGATCAGCATGTTGTAAAGCGCATTCCAGTAAAATGGGTCGCTCATCATCTGGCGTACATTATCGAGGCCATTGAATTTTCTGCCTGTCAGTGAGGCCAGATTCCAATCCGAAAACGAAATCCACAGCGCAAAGACCAGCGGAAAAACAACCATGGAAATTACAAACAAGGCGGCAGGAAGGACGAACAGCGAGCGCTTGCCCTGTTCGCCATAGATGAGCACGCGCGAAACGCAGAGAGCCAACGCCCAAATGAAATAACCAAACAGTACCGGGCGCCAGTTTTCAAAACCAAAGGATATGGCACCGGCGTCAAACAAAGCCTGAATGGCAAACAGCCCGAACATCAGCACAACGCTGCCCCACAAAAGCAGCTTGCCCAATCGAATTCGGCTGTCCGAAATATTATCGGCATCGACAGTATGCAAAAGATCGCCTTCAGCGGCACTCATCGATCCAGGCTTTCATGCAGGTTTCAAGTATTAGTTTCCATGTCGACCAAGAGAAAAGGTCAGTCATAACTGACCGACCTTTTCATATTGCTACATCGAGTTACAGCCCCAAGCTTGCCTTATACAAGGCAATCTGACTGTCCCGGCCAATTTGCTCGGTAATCTTTTCCCAGGCAGCCGCAATAGCATCTGCGCCTTCCTGGGCCGAGCCATATTGGCCAGCATAGATTTTAGCCAGCTCATCTTCGGCGACCGAGTAATACTGGAAAATACCCGGAATGCGAGGCTCAATGGCTGCATTGGGATGGTTGTAGGAATCGGCATTCGACCCGAGATAGTCTTCGATGAAGGCACGATCGTAACCAGCTGCTTCCCATTCGTCGTAGATGAAGTGCGAATTGCGATAAGGCTGGAAACCGGACGGATAGGCTGAGCACCAAAGCGAGATATCCTTGCCACCAAGATGTGCCGCGGCACTCCAGGCTGCCTTACGCTTCTTCTCATCACCGGAGACACGCTTGGTCACATAGATGCCCCAACCGATATAGGCCATGTTGGGCGCCTCATTGTAGGTCTCTTCCCAAGCGCCGGATTTGCTGTTGTAAACCCGGTCGCTTCCCGGATTGATGCCGAAGCCAACAACATCTCCGACGACCGAAGTATCAGATGTGCGGGCGTTGGAACCAATGTCACCCCACCACATCAGCATGGAACCGGTTCCGGCGAGGAATTGCTGGAAGCCTGTTGTGCCCGGATCCGCATTGATCTGGTCAGCCGGATAAGCATTTGCCTCAATCAGGTCCAGGACATCCTGGATCGCCTGCACCCAAGCCGGGTTGTTGACCCGAGGCTTCATAGTGTCGGGATCGAACAGCCAGGCCGGATCGTCGGGGTGCTTGGCATAGGCCGCTGCACGGTTTTCGATGAAGTAAAAGCCGAATCCGCCCCAACCTTTGAGCGGATCAAGATAACCATGGGCGGGCAGACCGGTCAGTGGGTCTTCCTTGCCAACCAATTCCTTGGAAACGGCGTTGACTTCCTGCCAGGTCTTGGGCACTTCCATGCCAGTGATGGAGCCTTCGCCGAAATAGTCGGTCCGATAGGCAAAGGTGTGACAGTCGCCATCAATTGTGATCCGATATTTCTTGCCATCCCATGTACCGACAGGTGGCTTGAGATATCCCACAAGATCATCTTCTTCGATCTGCGTTTCGACCCAACCTGGCATCTCATCAAGCAGGCCCTTGCCAGCTGTATCACCTTCAAATGGAGCGCCCATTTCGATGATGTCAAAATCAACCGTTCCGGTGGCGATGGCCTGTTGCAGGCGCGCATTATAGTCGGCCTGCGCAAGGTCAATCCAGTTGATCTTGGCACCTGTATAGGCTTCCCATGGTTTCAGGAACCCGCGGAACAGGAAGTTGTGCAAGTTCTGGTTGTTAAGCCCCATAAAGGTCAGCTCGACACCCTCAAACTCTCCCTCCTGGACACTGGCCTTGGTGGCCCCCAGGCAAAGCTCTCCCACTTTCTGCCAGTCAGCATCGGTCGGTGAACCCTTACCAACGCCAGGGATCTGCAAAATTGCCTCCCGAACATTGACGTGGCTGTCAGCTTGCGCCGATTTCGGAAGCCCTGCCAACGCGGTTGTCGCACCCAGCGCCGCGACAGCCGTACCACGCAAAACATCGCGGCGACTGGCTTGCTTTGCCATTAAAATTTCGTAGATATCAACTTTCATTTTATTCCTCCCAATCGACCCAGAGCTAGAAGTGTCCCTACGTCATGTCGTTGTCATGACCCATCGTCTTTCATCCAATTGATCGGATCGTGGGCCAAGTTTCAGAACTGCTGAAACGGTTCACTACTTATGAGCGAGGACAAACTGTAGGGGTGCAAAATTTACTCTGTCAACTCAAAGGGATGATTTCGTCATAATTTGGATCGAGAATAGACATTGCTTGTAAGCCTGCTAAGTTCATTTTTTTGACCATATGAGACTGTCGGAAATATTGAATGGCGAATGTTAGCTTTGGGCAGGTTCGAAAGTCCTACGGTAATGTAGAGGTGCTGCACGGCATCGATATCGAGATCAATGACGGTGAGTTTGTTGTCCTGGTTGGACCGTCTGGCTGCGGAAAATCCACCCTCTTGCGGATGACCGCCGGATTGGAGAGCGTAACAGCCGGCACTGTCAAGATTGGTGACAAGACAGTAAACAATGTGCCGCCAAAAGACCGTGACATTGCCATG
>JAHEJF010000120.1 GCA_024639025.1 Ahrensia sp.
TAATGGAAGCACTCGCTGATCTCATCGCAGGCCTTTTGTTGATTGCTGGCGCAATATTCGCATTGCTTGCAGCGGTTGGACTATTGAGATTGCCCGACATCTACTCACGAATGCATGCGGCCTCCAAAGCGGGAACGCTGGGTTCTGGCTTGATGTTGATTGCCTTGGCGGTACATGCAGGGGACACCGCAACCACCAGTCGGGCCATTGCCGGGGTTGTGTTTTTCCTGCTTACAGCACCCATCTCTGCCCACCTGCTCGCCAAGGCCGCTTATGCGGTGGGGTACAGACTCACAGACAAATCGGTGATTGATGAACTCAAGGGAAAGTGAGTTTTTACTTGCAATACAATGTAGTTTTCACTGTGTAATTCTATTTTACCGCGAACAACTAGCTGTTGAATTTTAAAGTTGTTTAATTTGAGGGTTTAACTTACCAGCTTTTGTGTTAGGTAACATAATGGAATCACTTGCCCAGGTCCGTATTTGGCAAAGTAATTCTGGCAGCCAAAAAGAATAAGAAGATTGAGAATAAAATGGAAAATACTCCTGAAACAAATAGTGATCATGAATTGTTGGCGGAGCTGACTGCTCAGGTCGTTTCTGCATATGTAGGCAACAATGCGATCGGCGCTGAAGATCTACCGACCCTGATTACCAATGTTCATTCAGCACTCGGAAGTACTGTTGGTCTGGCATCTGCCGGGCCGGTTGAGAAGCCCAAACCCGCAGTCAATCCAAAGAAGTCGTTGACAAACGACTACATCATTTGCCTGGAAGATGGTCAAAAGTTCAAATCACTAAAGCGCCATCTGATGAGCCATTACGGCATGACACCACAGGACTACAGGGAAAAGTGGGATCTACCATCGGATTATCCCATGGTGGCACCTGCCTATGCTGAAGAGCGATCCCGTCTTGCTCGGGAAATGGGCTTGGGCCGCAAGCCTGGCAAGCGGAAGAAATAGATCCTGTTTGGCACCTTCGGGTGCCATACAGAGCGTTTCAGTCTTCAACTGAAACGCTGGCGCGGATTTGGGCACTGAAAAAATTGGATAAACCGGGTGCCGCGATTCCATCAAAAGCTGACAGATTCGAGCTATTGGCAGCTCTCTCCCAGTTTTTTCAATATTATCTCCCTGACGGCGGCCAGCGCCAGGTGCCGGTTGAAAACATATCGGTAATGACGCGTCTTTCCGCGATTTCGCTCCCTACGCAATTCCAGTTTTATCCGGCCAAGCCAGAGTCTGAGCTTGTGCGGCGGGGCCGCAGCAATGACACATTCCGGCTCACCAAACAGGTTTCTGAACAATAGGCCTACATTTGGACCGGCTAAAGGGGATCGCATTGACATGACTACCTCATTCAAATCGTTGTCAATCTAGGCGCAGCCCGTCAGCGGTTGATAAGTTCAAGCCCCCTACACATCAGTGGTCGAAAAAGTTGTTTGAGATCAAAGGCAAAGAATAAATAGGATTAAAATCCTATACAACGATGATCAAACTGATATAGGAAATAAATCCTGTATCGGAGGTCTGAATATTGCGTGAATTAAAGCAGGAAACACAGACGGTGGAGCAAGCGACCACCTTGTCCACCATGGCCATGGACGGCGAAAAATCGGGTGCAAACGGGCTCGGCACAGCCAATAGCAAATTACACAGGTCGACTGCCTATTGCGACGGCCTGATTGATATTCTGTCTGCCTATTTCGATGTCAGTGGTCGCGCAATCCGATCGCCGAGGCGACAGTCACTCGCAGTTGCAAGGGTGCGCCAAATCGGAATGTACATCGCAAATGTCGTTTTGGGCATCAACATGACCACGATAGGGCAGGGATTTGGTCGCAACAAAAGCACGGTCATCCACGCTTGCCACCTCATTGAAGACATGCGTGATGACGAGGAGTTTGACCAGATCATTGCGCGGCTTGAAGCCATCGTTCATGCCGCTTTCAAATTCTCGCTCGCCGAGGACAATCTCGGAGACAAGCAATGACTGCCATTTCACGGGGCGACAAACGCAGTCTCAGGCTTCTAAAAATGCTTGCCAACAAGAGGGCATTCCTACAGCAATTGAGTAAACCGGGCATTGTGATGCTGACGATCGAAGGTGAGCGAAACAAGAGTTGCGAAAACTCATTGATCGCCAGTTGGCTCAGCAGCGGTTACGTGGAACTGGACAGGGACATGGGGAGAACAACCGTGCACGCATTTTGTTGACAGATGTCGGCGCTGCGTTTCTCAAGCGCATCGAAATCGGAGTTTTTGCCGATCAACATCGTGAATTGGAGTCCCAAACGGTCAAGGTGGGCGACTTGTTGCAGGCCGTCAGGCGCAATACCGCAGAATCGCCGCTTTCATCGCTTTTTCGGCAAAGGCAAGGCAAGAAATCATGGCTGAGCCCAGCTGAATTTGACGCTGGTGAAAGACTCCGCTCAGACTTCGAGTTCTCCCAGTTGATGCCACGTACAACATCTTCATGGGATCCCGCATCGAATGTGGGTCATGCAAACGGTCGCAGAACCCACGAAGACAATTTGTCCGACCGTGTGTTGGGCGCGCGCCAACGGTTGCAGAATGCGCTGTCGGATGTTGGACCAGAGTTTTCATCGGTTTTGTTGGATATTTGTTGCTTTCTCAAAGGCTTAGAGCAAGTCGAAAGAGAAAAACAATGGCCCAGGCGTTCGGCAAAGCTTTTGCTCAAATCAGCACTATCGGCCTTGGCGCGGCACTACAATCCAGCTTCAGAAGGTGCCACCCAGCCAAATATTCTGCACTGGGCCGAAGGTGAATATCGCCCAAAAATGAGAACTAGCTAATGGCTTCGCCAGCAACTGATTTCATGCGCGCGACCATGGCGCGAAGGCCGTTTGATCTTTGTGGCGTCAGGTGGCTGTCGAGGCCAAGCTTGGCGAGCAGCGCCTCAGCATCATAGCCTACGATCTCGGCAGCCGGCCTGTCTGACATGGCCGCAATCATGATGGCGACCAGTCCACGCACAATATGCGCGTCAGAATCACCTTCAAAATGGATCTTCTTGTCTGATCCATCCAATACTGAGCTGTCGAGCCAGACCTGGCTGACACAACCATTGACCTTGTTCTGCGCGGTACGCGCTGCATCATCAAACGCTGGCAAAGACTTGCCAAGTTCAATCACGTAGCGATACTTGTCTTCCCATTCGTCTAGGAATTCGAAGTCATCAATAATAGTGTCGATATCGCTGGGCATCTCTGTTCTCGGATTGCTCGTAGTGAGACGTATGTAGAGCGCACCGACGATGCCTGCAAGGTAATTGGTAGAGGGATTGATGGCCTAATTGATGCTCGAAGTAGTCGTCGGGTCGCTGGACTGGGCTGTATTGTCACGATGGGTTTCAACCATGTTGGCAACGACCAGTGCGCCTTGCCGGGCGCGTTCAAATGCCGCTTTGGCCAAGCGCCCACCGCTTTTGCACAGCTCGGCTTCATGGGCGCAAATGTCTTTCATGTAGCCTGCGACACCAAATGCCAGTCCCATGGCGTCTCTTGACGTATAGGCAGTACTTGAAGCGGTATCACTTGCAACTGTCGCGATATTTGGTTCTTGCTCACCAATGGGCAAGTCAACAATGCTGGGCAGAATCATCAGCCCAATAAAACCCCAAAAAACAATTCTGAACATAAACCGCATACGACATCCATCCGGCCATCATTGGCCTTTCCCCGGATCGTTCATTGCAGTTCTATCTGAAGTAAGCCTCTGTCGTGCATCCAACATTTGATGCAAATTCGGATAAAAGTTTAACTTTAGGCAATTAGTGCTGATATTTCGGATGGTTAGGTCGGTTAACTCTTCATTGACTACGTTTGTAAAAGTGCTTCCTTATCGCGCCTGATGGTGATTTTTGGTCCCACAATCGTGCCGCTCTTATGCATTCGTTAAATGCTGAATGTGCAAAGTGGTTCCAGATGCAAATCAGTGCATCAACCCTTGTTTTTGAGTATCGGTTTTTGCGTAAACTTCGAAAAATGGTTTCAGCTGCCCGCACATTGACGGCACAGGCGATGATGAACGACAAGCGCGACGGATCAGAAGTCGCGAAGGACGTCGCCGCGCGCGCCGATATCGGGTTGCGCATGGCAGTACTTGGCCTTGGCGCCGCTGCAGCAACCATCACAATTGCACTCACCCAGTCGGGTTCTTCCGCAACGCTGCTGCTTGGTGCCGGATTGGCATCAACTGCATTGGCGGGCCTGCACTGGCTGAAGCGCGCTGCGAACCATCTCAATCCATTTCTCGCCTTTAGCGGAACATGGGTCGCTGGACTCGCTTACTTGGCAGCCTCGCATCCAGCCAGTGCGGCATTCGCAATGGCAGTCTCTCTTGCAATTCTTGCCACAACGCAGCTTGGCGGTGCCAACTCAATTCCCGTCGACCGGCCGTCTAAAGGCGAACAGGAAGGTGCACAGGTCCAACCGAGCGCCGAACAACCGGACATTGGTATCGCTTTGACTGGCGCTGGAAAGGTTGAAGCGAGCGCGTCAATTGAGGACGTACATCTGCAAAAGGGAGAGCAATTGGTTGATCGCGTGCACGTCGCTGACCGTGTTCCGTTTCTACGCGCCATTTCACAGCTTCGCAATGCTGAGCTTGCTGAACTCGAACTGGAACTGCGTCTGAACCGGGCGTCCAAGCATCAGAAGGAGCATTACGGCGTCTACCATCTGCATCTTTGTTGGCAAGACAGCACGATTGTTATCCGCTCGATAACAAAGGATGAAACGCTAGTAGAGCCGCATCAGCCTGAAATCGAGGCTGAAGCCGACAAGCGCTTCCTGGCCATAGTCAGTCACGAACTGCGCACACCCTTGAATGCTATCATTGGTTTTTCCGATGTGCTCAGGGGAGACGAGAACGGCCTGCTGCCCGAGCAGACCCGCACCGAATATGTCGATCTGATTCATGGTGCTGGCACACATCTGCTCTCGCTGGTGAACACGATCTTGGACGTGTCGAAAATCGAGTCGGGCACATATGCCATTCATCGAGACGAGTTTGATTTTCCGCAAACAGCGCGTGACTGCATCGCCATGCTTGGGTCGCAAGCAAAGCAGAAAAACATTACGATCAACGACCGCATCAATTGCGCTTCCTCAATGGTCAATGGTGACCGTCGTGCCTTGAAGCAAGTGCTGATCAACCTGCTGTCCAACGCCATCAAGTACACAGACAAGAACGGTTTTGTAACCGTAGATGCTGCGATTGGCCCAGACGGCTTGATCCTTGAGGTGTCGGATACCGGCGTGGGCATGTGTCCGGATGATTTGGCCAAGGTGGGAAGGCCTTTTGCGCAGCTGGACAATTCCATGACCCGAAGCAATGAAGGAACCGGTCTTGGATTGGCGTTGGTCCGGGGATTGGTGGACTTGCATAACGGCAAAGTGGAAATTTTCAGCAAGGTTGGTGTGGGCACCAATGTGAAGATCGAAATTCCAAATGTATCGGCATCCCAGTTCAAAGATGCACCTTTGTCACTTCGGAGTTCACGACACTTCGACAGCCTGCTGAGGCACGATGGAGGAACCAGCCAGGAGAATTCTAGCAAGGAGATGGGCAATGAGAAGCGCCAAGCAGGATAACCTGATCAACGAACCAGATGGCTTGATAGATGCGCTCAAATCGATCGTGTCGTACCACGTTCGCAAACCTGCAAATGTCGCGTGGTCGGTCGGCGTAATCGGAGCGGTTGGCTTCGTGTTCTCCAATGCACTTTTTTTCCAGCAGGGCGCCCATCCCGCGGCATTCTTTGAAACCCGTGGCCAGAATTCTGAACACGGTCTACAGCGTGATGAACGACAGCTGCCAATCAATAAATCTGACGCTGCAACCAAGGACAGCAACGATGCCAAGCCTGTAACGCGGATAGTTTTTGAGCCAGGCGCTGAGGCGGTGCCGATGCCCGCGGCCAGACCGCAACCTTCTCAAAAGATTATTGATGCGGTTCAACGCACGGAAAACCAGCTGGCTGCTGAGCAAAAAAGCCAAAAGGGCAACTCGTTGCTTGAGTTGCAGGGACTGCTTGCAGAGTTGGGCTTCTACAAGGGTGAGATTGACGGGCTTGATGGTCCTCAGACCCGAGCCGCCATTGAAGCCTACAAGGCCAATGTTGGACTTCGCGGCATTGAGCTGACATATGGAGAGCTGGTTACAAGCACCAAGAACAATTTGATCGTCACCGCTGCAATTCCCAAGACG
>JAHEJF010000121.1 GCA_024639025.1 Ahrensia sp.
ACTCACCTTGCCGACGCTAATGAGCGCTGCAATGAGAGCTAGACTGAAAATAATTGCTCTGTGAATGGGAATAACACTGCCTCCACCACCTCTGGCAATACCCGAACACTAGGCCTATATATTCAAACTGGTCAATGCCCAAAGGGCAGATGTAGCGGGAGGAAGAGTAATGAGCGATGACTTCAATATGTCTATGCGCAAGTTTCTAAAGCAGGTTGGTGTAACGTCGCAACAAGCGATTGAAGAAGCTTTGAGAAAGAGCGGGGGCGATCAAGGAAAAACCTACAATGCCCGCGTTGTGCTGAAGATTGAGGAACTTGATCTCGAGCACGTGGTAACCGGCGAGATCAAGGGGTAGTTCTAAATTGGCATTGGATCGCGAGACCGTTCTGGAAACCCTGAAGACTGTCAGGGATCCTTCCAGTGGAGACAACTTGGTTTCTTCAGGAATGATGCGAGCGTTGCAGTTAAACGGATCGAAGGTTCGGTTTGTCATGGAAATCGACCCAAGCCGTGCCACAAGTATGGAACAGCTTCGCAGCGAGGCGGAGAAAAAGCTGGTTGCGTTGGAAGGTTGTGATGAAGCGACAATTGTCATGACCGCCCACAGCCAGACAGCTGATAACGCTTCGACGCCTGTAACGAATGCACAGCCCACACCCATCAAACCGAAACCGTCACTAGGCACCGGTCCACAGAAAGTACCGGGCATTGAGCGCATCGTTGCAATTGCTTCGGGAAAAGGCGGTGTTGGCAAGTCTACTGTCGCCTCCAATCTGGCCTGTTCACTCGCTGCGGAAGGCTGGAAAGTCGGCTTGCTGGACGCAGATGTTTACGGCCCTTCACAGCCTCGCATGCTTGGCGTATCGGGACGACCGTCTTCCCCTGACGGGCAGATCATTCTGCCAATGCGCAATCATGGTGTTACCATGATCTCAATCGGCCTCATGACCAATGATGATCAGGCTGTGGTCTGGCGTGGTCCCATGTTGATGGGCGCGCTTCAACAAATGATGAACCAGGTGCAATGGGGTGCGCTGGATGTTCTGTTGGTTGACCTGCCACCAGGTACCGGCGATGTGCAGATGACGCTTGGACAGAAGTTTGTCGTGGATGGAGCGGTGGTTGTTTCTACCCCGCAGGACATCGCTCTTCTGGACGCCCGCAAGGGTATTGACATGTTCACGCAGATGGACATCCCCATACTGGGACTGATCGAAAACATGTCCACACACATTTGTTCGGAATGCGGTCATGAGGAGCACATTTTCGGCCATGGTGGCGTAGCAGCTGAAGCAAAAAAACTGGGCGCACCTCTGCTTGGAGAAATCCCGCTTCACCTTGCGATCCGAACAGCAGCAGATGGCGGAGCACCCGTGGTTGTTTCCCGTGCAGGCTCTCAAGAGGCCTCCGCCTTCCGAGAAATCGCAATACGGCTTATGGAAAACTTTGAGTCATGAGCGAACCCCAACTGCCTCCTCTGCTCCGTGCAGATCGCCTGCACGGTCGAACTGCCCCACTCGAGCGAGCCTGTGCGATGGCTGTGGCCGGGACGGATGCAGGGATTGTCCCATTTAACATCTCCGATGAAGCGTTTCGCGCTGCCATACTCTTCGCACCGGAAGTGCCCTTGGAAGATGCTATGGCGATGCTTCCTGCTTGCGGATTGGGATTTCAGAATGCGCTGGGTTCGCTTGCGCCACCGGAGGTGGCGGTGCACCTTGAGTGGACCGGTGAAATTAGGGTGAACGGCGCCAGGTGCGGGAAGCTCAGCGTTGCCGCATCTAACATGGACGCGGACGTGGAACCCGACTGGCTTGCCGTGGGAATCGATGTGACCTTGCGCTATCCGCAAGGTTCGCCCGGCGATAATCCGAATTATACGGCGCTGATGGAAGAAGGGTGCGCTGAAGTGGATCCCACATTATTGCTCGAAGCCTGGGCTCGCCATACACTATATTGGATCAATCGATGGTCGGATGAAGGCGTAGCGCCTTTGCATGCTGAATGGCGCAGTCTTGCATACAACATTGGTGAAGAAGTTGAGCTTGGGGGAACTAGCGGCGTGTTTGTCGGTATTGATGAACGGTTTGGCGCGCTTGTCCGCAGCGGAGAAGAAACCCGGCTAATACCATTGTCAGAATTACTGGTGAAACAGACATGAAACTTGCTCGCGCCATTCATCTTGACGAAAGTGACCTCAATGTATTCTTTTCGCCCGCGCGTACTGGAGAATGGTGCATTTCCGGAGGATTTGAGTTTTCCGATTGGACGGAAAGCGATCTGATCGGCAAGTCTCGTCAGGCTTTTTCCAACGGGTGGCTTGGCCTGGAGACCTTCGGCCGCGTTACATTTGTGGCAGTCACGCCTTTCGAACAATCGGAACATGATGTCCTTGTTGAGAAGCTGGCCCGGCATTTTGTGGAAGTTTACGGTGCACCAAATATGGAAGCCGCACTACCCGTAGCCGTTGAGGAGCTGGAATTCATGGCTGAGCTTTGTGAAGACCATGATCCAAATACCCTGTTGGCCGTTCACCGCGAACTGGGTGAATCGGGCGTCAAAGAGAGTTTCCGGGTGATTGACGCCACGCCTGCCGAACTTGATTTGGTTGCAGTCCATGGTTCCGTGGACGAATAAGCAGCTTGGTTGTGTGGTAATTGTGTTCAAGGCACCTCGATCCGCGTTTTATGCACGCTAAGAAAAGGTTGGCCATGCGAAAGAAACGGCCCTTATCGATATCAGCGCTTCTGTTTGCGATTTTGGTCTGTGCAGTAGATGTCGCCAATGCTGTTCCTCGGGACACTATTGATTCTGTTGTTTCGGTTCTGCCGGTCTGGCCTGGGCGCGCTCAGGGTGGTGCAGGCGCAGCACCCGGAACAGCACCGGAGGGAAGTGGAGTTGTGCTGCGCAAAGGCGTAATTGCCACAGCTTGGCATGTCATCGAGCCTGCCTCCAGCATCGATGTCAGACTGAGTGACGGTCGCATCCTGCCCGCCAAACTAATTGCAAAAGATGTTTCAACCGACATTGCACTCTTGGAAGTGGAAATGGATCTTCCATCAATTGAGATTGCCCCGGCAGTTGAACTTACCGACTCAGTATGTGCGATTGGAAACGCCTATGGTTTCGGGCTGTCGGTGACCTGCGGGGTCGTTTCTGCTGTTGACGTTACAAATGCCGGTTTCAACGAAGTCGAGGATTTCGTGCAGACCGATGCTGCTGTGAACCCTGGAATGTCAGGTGGAGCACTGGTGGACAGTAACGGTCGACTGGTCGGCATGATCTCCGCAATTTTTTCCTCGAAGTCCGAGACAAATATCGGCGTTAATTTTGCCGTTTCACCAGCGCTTCTACTACGGGTCGCAGACGCTCTTCTTGAAGATGGAACAGTGAGATATCCGCAGCCGGGTTGGCAACTGGGAAGAGCGGATCGTGGCCAAATGAGCAGGCTTGCAGCTCCAGTAATTCAATCAGTCGATGAGGGTGGGCCGGCAGCTGTTTCCGGCATTCGTAAAGGTGATCTGGTCGTCCGGATCGGAGAACGACGGATCAGGACGCCAAAGGATGCGGTTGCCGCCCTGGCCATAGTTTCATCTGACGCTGAATCGGTAGATGTCGAGATATATCGCGGCGGGGAAGCCATCGTCGCAGAGTTGATGCTCCTGTCGACCACACCTGTAGCGAACGCTCAGAGGTTGGAAACGTTAGGGGGCTGCCCGCATCCCGAGCCTGTCTGTATTGTTCGTCAGGCAGTATTTCCCGTTTCAAGCTTTGATCCGGTCGGTAGCGCAACGCGCATTGGGTCGAACCTCTTGGTGACAAACCGCCACATTGTAGGCGACCGCATGGATGCGGTCGTGCACACGCCTGATGGTCCAAGGGGCGCACGCGTTGTTCCTTCTGCTTTTGCCGGGGATCTCGTTTTACTCGAGGTGTCGAGTTTGCCTGAGAGCGGTCACATATTGGATCTTGAAGTTGAAAGCAGCGATCATCCTGTATTCTATGCAATCGGAGCGGATATCAGTCGTCAGGAAGTACGTGTGTTTGATCCCGGTGGCCTGATCGCAAGACCTGCCGAGGGCTCGACCTTCGCCCGTCTACATGTTGCAGCCCGCATGCAACCGGGGGTGAGCGGCGGAGCGCTCGTCGATGAAACAGGTGACTTGCAAGCAATAGCGGTCGGCGGTGGCGAAGGTCGCTATGAGGCTATACCGGTCGCCAGTGTTCGCACCCTTCTGGACATGCGATCAGATGAAAATGCGGAAGAGGTAACAGAGCGCCTTGGAACCGCATTTGCACTGTGTGCGCAGTCCATGGAAAGCTTCGACAATGGTAACGAGAACGGAAACAACATCGACGGTCTAATCGATGTCTGCACCTCAGCAGGAAATCAAGGCCAACTTCTGGAAGCTGGACGGCTTCTTGCACAAGTCGGAGATTTTGATGCGGCGACCGCAATCCTGGATTTGGCGGCCGAGCAGGTTCCAAACTCAATCAATACCCGCATCTCACTTCTGGTCGCCTTGCAGCTTTCAGCCCGTTTTACGGAGATGACGCAACACGCCCGTTGGTTGATGGAGATGGCGCCAGATGATCCACAGGCATTGCGGTTCGCCATTCAATCAGGGGTGTGGGGAGGAGAGCCCGCGTTGGCTGAGGAAGGTTACCAGGCACTGCTAAAGGCAGACGCGAGACAAGCCGAGGCTGCCCGCAGATTCATCGACAATGCGCCGCCAGCACCTAAGCGCCGATGAAACATAGGTGCCAGCATTAGGAACAAAAAACAGCATAATTCCAATCAAGGCCGAAATGGACTAATTGGAGGACGGATCTGCGATCCAGCCAACAGCGACCTTGCCTCTGGTTTCGAACGGCGACGGCGCAGCGCGGCTGAAAATCTGCTCTTTCAGTTCCAGGGCGCTAAGGGCAGGATCTTCAGACAGTATACGAACAGCCAGTGCGGCAATTCTCGGCACGGCGTAACTCGAACCAGATGCCTTTCCTGAGGCCCCCCGGAAATCGATGACGTCGATATTTTCAGCCGGGACCATGATATCGACGCTTTGCTCGCCCCAGTTGGAACCAGCTGCAAGTCGGCCAAACTGATCTGCTGATGTGACAGTGATAATGTTTTCCAACATTGAGGATGCCGGAAAAACCGGATTGCGATCAATATCCTTTCCATCGTTTCCGGCCGACACAATTGCAAGAAGATCATGGCGCTTGAGCGCCTGTTCAAAAGCGCTCCATTCGTCTGATTTTCTGCTGCCCAGCGGCATTGCAAGGATGCGTGCGCCCGAGGCCGAAGCGCGCTCAACCAATTCAGCCATCCTGGTCATATCAGGTCTTGGATATCGAAACGGGATCAGTGCGGCATCCGGAGCTTCGCGAACAATGATTGAAGCAACGGGCGTTCCATGGCGAATGGGCAGGAAAGGCCCGCGTGAGGTGTCACCATCATACGGCCACGGGTCCATATCCCAAAAATCATAGCCCAAAGAATTGCCGTCCTGATCACGGGCAAGATGGTTGCGGAAGTGTTCAAGGTCATAGGCAAGACCTGAATCAACCAGTGCGACCCGCACACCACCAGGATCTTCTCCGCTTGGCCAGGGCGCCTGAAGGGTTTCTGACCATCGCAACGTTTCCAGATCGTCTTCCAGATGATCCAGATATTGCCAAGCGCCTTCCTCTTCTCTGAGCTGTCGCCCGGAACGGATCGTGCAACCGCCATCAGCAATGACCATGCTCAACGGCTGTAGAATAGCTCCCTGCAGAGCAGAGTAAGTCGCGCGAAACTGTCGTAACTGCCCGCCAAAGAGCCTCTTTTCAACAAGAAGTTCGCCGGAGCCTTCCACGGCCAAGCGCAACTCAATGCGCTGTGGAACTCCCTCTTGGGGGGTTCTTGTCTCCTCCAATATCCAGCTGCCCTGCAATGCAGTTTGCGCGTCAAAACCGGTCAGGTCCTGAATTGGGCACAATTTTGCCACTGCGAGCTTCAGCCAGTCGCTTGCACGTTCAGCACTCGCGGTGGGCGACATCGCGAAAACAAGGAAACAAATAAAAATCACAGATAAGTTGGATAGCAGAAGCAGAAAACACTTCCGTGGTTGCCGCGCAATGCGGGATTTCAAACTGATATTTTTGCGCCAACTTTTTTGCAATGGCTTCTCTCAGATCAACCGGGAATACTTGGTACTTGGCTCGTCCAGGATCATG
>JAHEJF010000122.1 GCA_024639025.1 Ahrensia sp.
GCAGCTTCTTGGTGCCGCTCGGTTTTCTGTCTCATCATTTACTCCATGACGGTAATGATGAGCCGAAAACTCTCCCTTAGGCAAATGCCTCAATCAGACCCATAGGCGCTGATGCCACACATAAAGTCTTTTAATGACACAAGAACGGCCATGGAGACGCTGCCAATCAAGGCAAGTTAAGAATAAGTCGCCATCGCAAAACAAGGGAGAATTTGTCATGCTATTGGGGTTCAATCTTCTGCTATGGACGACGCATGTCACAGACGAGCATTTTCCGATTTTCGAAGAACTGAAAAAGACCGGCTACGACGGTATTGAATTGCCCTTCTTTGAGGGTGACCCGGAGCACTATGAAAAAATTGGAAAAGCCGCCCAGGACAATGGACTTCGCGTCACGGCAGTTACGGTTATGCCGAGCGAAGCCCACGATTGCTTAAGCGATGATCCAGATGTTCAAAATGCTGCTTTGGGGCACATAAATTGGGCAGTTGATTGCCTCGCAGCCGCCGGTGGTGAGGTTTTGTCAGGACCATTTCATCAACCATTGGGCATATTCTCCGGAGAACCGCCAACGAAAAGACAGCGCGCCAACATGGTCTCAGTTCACAAGCGGGCCGCCGCTTACGCCGCAGAAAAGGACATTACGCTTGCCGTTGAGCCGCTCAACAGATTTGAGTGCTATGTCCTCAATACTGTTGAAGATGCCGCGGCAACCGTTGACCAGGTTGGTGCCGATAATTACGGCGTGCTCTACGACACTTTCCACGCCAATATCGAGGAAAAGGACCCGGTCGGCGTGATCGCACCCAATCTGAAAGCGATTACCCATGTACATTTCTCCGAGAATGATCGTGGCACACCCGGAAAAGGACATGTGCCGTGGTTGGAGACCATGTCGGCGCTCAAGAGCGGAGGCTATGATGGGTGGTGCACGATTGAATCATTTGGTCGGGCGATGCCGGATCTCGCCGCAGCAACGAAAGTCTGGCGCGATTTCTTTCCTTCCCGTGAGGAAGTCTACCGTTTTGGCCATGATTTCCTGCGCGAGACTTGGGAAAAGGCATAAATGTTGGCATCACGGCTACTTGCCAAGATCGGCCTCCGCGGGCTGCTTTCCATAGGTTTTAAACCGCTCAAGGACGCGCGCCATTTCATCATCACCAAGGATGTATGGCGCACCCAGTTGGTAGGCAGCGACATACTGACGACACAACGCTTCAATTTCGACTGCCAGGGCATATGCGGCACTCAAGTCGGGACCAAAGCAGATCATGCCATGATTGGCCAAAAGGCATGCCGACCGCCCTTCAAGAGCAATCAACATGTTTTTGGACAATTGTGCGGTTCCAAAAGTGGCATATTCAGCGCAGCGCAGCGAATGGCCGCCTGCAACCGCGATCATGTAGTGAAACGCCGGAACGTCCTTTCTCAAGCACGATATCGCGGTGGCGTGCGGGGAGTGGGTATGGACCACAGCCATCGCCTCAGACCTGGCCGCGTAGATGTCGCAGTGCATTCGCCACTCGGAAGAAGGCACATACTCGCCCTTTTTACCGCCTTGCAAATCCATCTCGACGATATGTTTTTCTTCCATCAGATCATAGTTGACACCCGATGCAGTCACCGCGAATCCATCCTTGGTGCGCACACTGATATTGCCGGACTTGCCTTGATTAAGGCCGGTCTCATTCATCTTGCGGCAGGCATCAATAATGTCCTGTTTCAAGCTGGTTTGCTTTTCTGGCAATCGATCATCCAAAGTTCTTGCATAGCAACGCTCTTCACGCGCAAAACACGGGCTGCGCGCATTGAGCACCATTATGGCTGTGCTACCACATTACTGCAACAAGCGTGAAAGGAATGCCGATGAAACGCATGGGTATGATGATTGGAATAAGACCTGAACATATTCTCGAATACAAGCGGCTTCACGCAGAGGTTTGGCCGACAATCCTCGATCGATTGAGCAAGAGCAACATAACCAACTACTCCATTTTTCTGCGGGAACCCGAAAACGTCATGTTCGCCTATTGGGAATATCTGGGCAATGATTTTGAAGCCGATAGTCAAGCGATCGAGAACGATCCGAACACCAAGGAGTGGTGGAAGCTTTGTGGCCCGATGCAAGTTCCTCTGGACACTCGAAAAGAGGGCGAGTGGTGGGCATCAATGGAAGAGGTGTTTCACCTTGATTAGAATTTGGCGATTGGAGCCAAGGCAATTGTGCTTGACGCAACCCGCCAGAATTCACAGCGAAAGGAAGTCCAATGAACCAGTATGATCTTCAGGACCGTGTTGCCATCGTAACAGGTGGTGCCCAGGGCATCGGACGGGCAGTTGTTGAACGCATGCTGGATAGTGGAGCACAAATCGCGATCTGGGATCGCGACAAGGCGCAGTTGGAGCGCACGGCAAAAGAATTGGGTAAAGGCGTGTTTGCGGTTGAAGCCGATATTGCCAGCAGCGCCTCGATCAAGGCTGCATTTGATCAAACGCTTCAGCATTTCGGCAAGGTCGATATTCTGGTCAACAATGCCGCACTTGTGGGCCCCAATGCAGCTTTGATCGACTATCCCGATGACGAATTTGAATCGGTGGTGGATGTGGGTCTGACAGGCACATTTCGCGCCAGCAAAATTGTCGTCCCGCACATGATCGAGACCGGTTATGGCCGGATCGTCAATGTGGCTTCGGTTGCCGGCAAGGAGGGAAATCCCAATGCCTGCGCCTATTCGTCCACCAAGGCCGGAGTGATTGCATTGACGAAAAGTCTTGGCAAGGAGTTGGCATCAGCCAACATCGCCGTGAATTGCGTCACGCCTGCAGTCGCCAAAACCAAGAGTGCGATGGAGCAGTCCGAGGAGCACATAGCATATATGCTGGCAAAAATTCCGCGTGGTAGAATGATGGAACTGGATGAAGCTGCATCGATGATCTGCTGGCTCAGCAGCGAGGAAAATTCATTTACGACCGCTGCCGTCTTCGATCTGAGTGGCGGCAGGGCCACTTATTGAAGTGCCACACAAATGCGCGAAGATGGAGCCTGACAACTCGCTTCCTTTTAATTCAGCATAGGCCGCAGTGGTTTTAATCGACTTCGTATCCTCACCGCATTCTCAAGTTTTGCCGAACAACGAATGGTCAAAAATCCGCGCAGATTTGTGAAAGTCGCTGTCATTATCCGTTTTGTGTTGTGGTGTCTGCCAATTGCGGAACCATCCACCGCGGCATCAACAAATTGGGACGTGCGATGAGTGCCCAGTACTGCGGCCATAGCCTTGATACCGAAGCGCTCCGTTGTGCAATTGTGACTTTTGGATGTTCGGATCAATGTTGCACATTCGGAACGATTTTGCGTAGCGACGAATACAGAATTATCCGTTTGGCTCGCTCCAATTGTGTGCCGAAGCAAATGCCCAGAAAGGGGATGCTTGGTCGGCATCACTCGGATTGCTCGTAAGGCAGTGTCCAGCAGCGGCTATCGCTGCAGTTTCTTGGACCGATTTCAAACGTCGGGTTTGTCCGCATAGCTGAAGTTGGCACAGTGTGCTGCAAACGCCCACCTAGAGCCCGGAGCGGGCAGGCTTAATGCGCATTCATGGGCGTGTGACTGCAACTGAGCCTACAAGGCATTGATAGCCGTCAATAACGGATCCTTCGCTTCTGGGCAGAACAAAAAATGCATATCGGAGGGTTTGCAAATGTCTAATTTGCTTGGGTCGCCATCCAGCCAATTGAAGGAGGAAGTTATGCGAAAAATGCTACGAATAATAGTTGTCTGCGCGCTTGCCATCTTGGTGGCACCACCGTCGATCGCGGATGATACAAGTACCGATTTCCCAGTGCAGCTTATTTATGACAAAGTCTCAGAAGGTGACATCGAAGGCGCAACAGATTTACTGACCAATGACGCAGTCTTTCTCGTAGTTACGGCGCCAGGTCTTTGGTCAACTCCGGCACTGGTCGGCCCTGAAGCGATCGGGAAGTGGTGGACAGGCATACACAAAGACAATGGCAGGTTCGAAGTTAGCGACTTGGTTGTGGAGGGAGACCGATCGATTTTCACCGGTCTTTACTACGGCGACCGATTTGATAATTGGGGCGTTTCGCCCGCAGAGTTCGATGGCTTAGCGGTGCTTCGGGATGGAAAAGTACGCCTGTTGGCGCTCTCGTATTCGGCGGACTACGAGCCAAAGTTGGACGCCGCACGCAAAAAGTATCACTGACAATTTGTCTTTGAGATATCGACAATCTGAGCTTCTACCAAAGCATCCAGCTTGCATTGTTTTGACAGGGCAAGCTTGGCGACCTGGTCCACGCTTTTCATGCTGTGAGCACTGTCAGAACAAAAAATATATTACTCAGGAAGCAGTTCAACCGGCTTACGCAAAACTGGAAAAAGCAAGCAACATCAATACCGGTCAAATCTCATTTTGCCTCGCGATCCAAGTAATCAATTATACTCTGACATTACCGTCAAAAACCCTCGGCTGCTGAATCAACAATCTCTCGTAGTAACATATTGACGCTTTTTCGCTCGCCACCTTCTGGTAACTGACGGAATCCGATCGTGACAGTGTTTGGTGTATCTGCAGCTTCATAAACAAAGATCACATAGGGGCAGTAAGCGATGTCTGTAATTTCGGCTTCCATGACATTGCGCGACATCACCGCGGAGCAAAAAGTGAAAAACTCCGCATCGGAGTAGAGCACTTTATTTGCGCCGACATCAGCGGCTGTACGCTTGAGCATATCGCCAATGAAGCCGTGATAGTCGATTTTCAAGCCTTGATTGATAATCCCGTTTTCTATCGCGGTTACGACATCCGCAAAGGACTGTTCTTGCGTGGTTGTTGTGTAGACATCGTCAGCAGCCGAAGCTGCAAAAGGTGTCAGAGCAATCAACAGTGAGAGACATAGTGCCTTGATGTGTAATTTCATGGGTCTATTTCCTTTTCTGGCTGCCCGATGCTGGTTACTACACTTGGTTTTAGTCGATGTTTCCTACGCCGTCGTTTTCCCCGTCCCCTTCCGGCGTCACATCCAAGACGCGGGCGCGCATTGTAATTTCGACAGGCCCAGGCTTACAGTCCGCCATGCAGGCATCGCCCTTATTTGCGTAATGAGCTTCAGCCTCACGCGCATCGGGAATAAAGTTCGCAGCATTAGGCATAACCACGTCCCCAAAATTCTCTGATGACAGTTCAAAGTCTTCATCTTCGACAATATCATTCAGATACAAGATATAGGCGGTCAGAGCATACACATCGTCATCTGTAAGTGAGCGGGAATTGCCGAACGGCATGGCCCGGCGTACATAATCAAAAACAGTTGAGAGATGCGGCCAATATGAGCCTACAGTTTTAACTGGGCGATCATCTGTGAGCGTATCCAATCCCCCCGCCAAGACAGGCCAACGGTCTACCGCTTCCCCGAAATCGCCGTGGCAGGCCGCACAGTTTTCGGTGTATATCGGTTCACCTTCGGCAACCGTGCCACGGCCGTTCGGGAGGCCTTTTCCATCTGGACGAATATCAATATCCCAAGCGGCGATTTCCATTGGTGTCACCAAGCGACCAAGTCCAAATTTTCCCGCCGATCTTTTCCCTGCGTCCTTTGGCTCCTCCTGCTTTGGTACTTTATCCTGTTCTACTTCTGCCTTGGTCTCTTCGACTTCCGGCGCTGCTTCGGCGGCATCCTCTGCAGTCGAAAACGTCCGTAAATAGGCCGTGATATTGACAATATCCTCTTCCTTTTTCAGACCTGCGAAGGCCATTCTGGTGCCCTTGATAAATGATCGGGGTTTGGAGAGATATTGCGCCAAGGACTCGTCATCCCAGACCAGCCCTTCCTCGCCTTTTGCAACCATGGCTTTTGAGTACTTGAAGCCTTCAATTGATCCAGCCGTACGGCCAAAAAGATCGTTGAGCTGTGGGCCGACCTTGTTCTTGGCGCCGTCGCCAACCGCGTGACACGCCTTGCATTTCTTGAATACTGTCTCGCCTGCAGCAACATCCTGCGCTTGCGTCAGCGACGTCGATACGAGAAACAACCCTGCTGCAATAATCGCCCTATGAAACTTCCACATTTTCCGCCGTTCCGTCTGATTTAATGTGCCAGGTCTGAATACCGTTGTTATGATAGATGGAGTTCTCACCACGCTCCGCACGGAGTGCATCCTTTGTGGGTTGAACGTAACCCTCTTCATCCATCGCT
>JAHEJF010000123.1 GCA_024639025.1 Ahrensia sp.
TAGTATGCTGTTTGTTCTATTAACGGAACAGGCTCAGAATTGTCTGAGAGTTGGCGTTGGCGATTGAAAGCGCCTGGACACCCAACTGCTGTTGAACCTGCAGCGCTGACAGTCGTGTGGATTCTTCGGTCATGTCGGCATCAACCAACTTGCCCACACCGCGATCAATCGCGTCCATCAAATTACCAACAAACTCGTTCTGCATGTCAACGCGCTTCTTGGAAGCACCAAGATCTGAAGCGGCTGTTGTCATGGACTGCAGCGCAGCATCAACGCCAGAGATCATCGTGTCGATCTCAGCTTCTGTTGAAGCAGAGACATTGAGAGTAGATACTGATACCGCCAGAGCTCCGAAATCAGTATCATCATCAAGAAGACCGTCTCCAGTTACATCAAACAGGGCTGTATTGGTGATCGTGATGTCGATTGTTGAAACAGAAACCGATCCATCATTCGCACGGTTAAAAGAAGACACAATGCTTCGTGTTGGGGAGAAGCCGACTGCGCCTGAGTCAATTGACAACCAGTTTTCGCCCGAGAATGAAGCTGCTGTCGCAATACCTGTAAGCTGCGCTTGCAGTTCTGTAATTTCTGATTGGATTTTTGAGCGATCAACACCTGGCTCACGTGCCGCAACCAGTTTGGTTTTGATCTCGTCAACCACTTCCATCGCGCTGTTCATACCGGTATAGGCCACATCGACCTTCGCAGCGCCAAGACCAAGAGCGTCCTGCACAGTGCCAAGAGCAGCATTGTCTGAACGCATTGTTGTTGCGATAGACCAGTAAGCCGCATTGTCGCTGGCTTCAGAAACCGCATAACCAGTAGAAATACGCTTCTGAGTCGTTTCGATTGCGCTGTTGGTCTGTTGTAGTGTTTTCAGCGCAGTCATCGCTGATGTGTTCGTCATAATACTGGACATAAGTGTCCCTTTCAAAATACTCACAAGAAGGGACATTCCGGCGATCCGGCTCAGCGGGGCTGGCATCATGCCCTTGCCAAATACCCTGGCAACCGCTTTTCGAGGGGGACTATCGCCTGAAAGACTTAAAATATGTTGAAAGAGGCAATGCTGCCGCAAAGTAAATATCAAGATTAGAAAACATGGTTAACAAACCATTATTTGCTTTTACATCACTGATCGCACAAGATTGCCAACAAGTATGTTCCAGCCATCAATCATGACAAAGAATAGGATTTTGAAAGGCAGCGATACCACCGATGGCGGCAACATCATCATACCCATAGACATAACGATCGTTGCGACGATCAGGTCAATCACCAGGAACGGCAGCACCACCAGAAACCCGATTTCAAAGCCGCGGCGAATTTCCGATATCATGAAAGCGGGCACCAAAACCCGCATATCAACCTGCTGATTGTCTACAACGACCTGTTGTCCGCGTTCGGTCGCAAGGTCGACAAACAGATCAAGATCCTTGTCCCGCACATTTTTCATCATGAAGCCGCGGAAGGGTTCAACGGTTCGATCAAACGCCTCGCTCTCGTCAATTTGCTGCTCAACCAGCGGCTGGATGCCATTTTCCCACGCATCATCGAGCACCGGCGCCATAACATAGAAAGTCATGAACAGCGCCAGACTGATCAGAATGATATTCGCCGGAGTGGTCTGCAAGCCCATGCCGGCACGCAAAATCGCAAACACAATGACAAAGCGGGGAAAACTGGTGACCATGACCAAAATGCCGGGCGCAATGGCCAGCACGGTCAGCAGGCTGAAAATCTGAATGATCTGTCCGCTCGTCTGCCCACCAACAAGCCCCGAACCGGTACCGGCATCCTGCGCAAGCGCAAGCGACACCGAACCGAGAACAAATGCCAATGTGACTAGCAGGAAGCGATACACGCGGTTCACTCCACCAGGAACGCACGAACGAGGACGCGACTGACCTTCTTCTCGCTCCTCATCATCGCCAATTCATTCAGATCGGCGATCAGGTGCTGGAAGCCGCTGCTTCCCTCCAGATTTTTCAAATTGAGACTGCGCAGGTGGGCGACAAAGTCGGCCTGAATTTGCTCAGGCATTCCAACTTCCGGTATGTCATCAAAAACAAGAGAAAATTCCGCCCTCACCCAGACATCGCTGGGTTCGGCCAGATTGGTCACCACTGGTGAAAGCGGCACGATCGATGTCATGGTCTCTTCACCTGAGGAATCGACCTGTTCTGCGTTGGCGTCCTTGCCCTCCATTGCCATTTTGGCTTCGGCATCCTTCGCTTCTGCCTTTATCATCGCGGCTTGCTGGTCAAACATCGGAGCGACGTAGCCCTTGGCAAAACCAAATCCGGCACCGGCAGATGCCAGGATTAGGATCAGGGGCAATACCAATCGAACCACAATGGATGGCTTTTTCGGTTCTTCGTTTTCGATGATCGTCGCGTCGCTCACGTCATCTTCCTCATAAAGGTGAAAGCATGTCCAGCGCCTGTTGCCCGTAGGTCGGCTGCTGGACTTCGGTGATGCGGCCGCGGCCGCCATAGCTGATACGTGCTTCTGCAATTCGATCGTAAGGTATCGTGCTATCTGGAAGAATATCGGATGGCCGGACGATCCCTTCGACCGTCAACACGCGTTTTTCAGCATTGACCAGCACTTCCTGCGACCCCCTGATGATCAGGTTCCCATTCGGCAAAATATCCACCACGATCGCAGCAATGGAGACGCTCAGGGTTTCAGACCGTGTTGTACCGCCGCTTCCATCATAGCTGGTTGACGAATTCAGCGAACCCTGCAACGAACCGGACAAGCCCGAACTGGTGGATCCACTTAATCCGATTGATTTTGACTGTGTGCGATCGCGGTCAGACTTGTTGTCGAATTTGGCGCGGTCATCAATTGTGATGTTCACGGTCAGTATGTCGCCGTGGTTCATCGCCCGGCGCGCCGTGAACAGTCCAGCAGACTTGTTATCCCAGGTTGAATACTTCTTGGGCGCATCGGGATATTGATGCGCCATATGTTCCTTGCTCAAGGGCTGATACTGAGCCTCAGCCGAAATCGGACTAAGCTCAGGCACCCTGCCAATGTCCTTGGTGTTGATGCCGCAACCGCTAAGCCCGACAAGGGTGGTGAGCAGAATCAAATTACGCATCATGTGCCATCCGTTGATGTATCCGCGGAAGCTGCCATGATGCGCGTGATCATCGCCGCATTGTCTTTGTTCATCTCGCTCAGGATGGCAGCAGCGCTGCGTGGTTTGAGTTTGGACAGCAATGCGGCCGACAGGCCACCATCCACCGCCTCTAGCCGTTCCGCTGCGGCCGATGCCGGCATGTTGGCGTACACATCAACCAACATGCCGCTGGCCTGTTTTGCAAATTCCTCTCGTTTGGTTGCCCATGCCTCTAGCTCTGCGCGCTTGGCTTCAAGCAGGTCTATGCGTTCCTGAACCTTCGCCTGCAGTTCCTCAAGCTCTGCAACCTGGAGAGCGTAACGCTGTTCCCGTACAGGATCCAAAATATTGCCGCACAGGCGCTCCAACTCGGCTTGCGAACCGGTGGGCAGTTGATCAATCGCCTTGAGCATATCAAATGGCTTTAACTCTTGGGCGTACGCCATCGAACAGGCCAGAAAACCAGCTGTGAAAATGCTCGCGCCGAGGCGTTTATAAGTTTTCCAACTCATTGGACCACCAAATCTGCTTGCAGGGCACCTGCATTTTTGATGGTTTGCAATATTGCGATTGTCTCTCTGGGTCCCACGCCCAATCGATTAAGACCCTCAACAAGCGATTGCAGACTTGCACCATTGACGATGCCAAGTGCTGTGCCCTCATCATTGACTTCTATATTCGTGAACGGCTCCTCAGCCGTCACACCATCAGAAAAAGGTTGCGGCTGAACGATCGTCGGCGCTTCGGAAATCTTGACGGTCAACGCACCGTGACTGACAGCCACGGGCGATACCCGCACATCCTGACCGATGACCACCGTACCCGTATCTGCATCGAGAATGACGCGTGCGGGGGAATCGGTCTTGATCACCAGCGATTCTATCGATGCGATAAAACGGGCCGAAGTGATACCGTTCGGAATTTTGACGATGACCGTTCGGGAATCGATCTCGCGCGCCGGGCGCATACCATATTGTGCGCTGGCAAAACCGTTGATTTCATCGGTGATTGCAATTGCTGTCGTAAAATCCGGATTGCGGAGTTGCAAGGTCAATTCGGAATCTTCGGACATCTGGCCATGCAGCTCGCGCTCGACAATCGCGCCATTGACTATGCGTCCCGACGTTGGTGTGCCTTGAGAGATACTCGCCGCATCGCCCTCGGCCAGAAATCCGGCCACTGAAACGGCGCCTTGGGCAACGGCATAGATTTCGCCATCGGCACCACGCAGAGGCGTCATCACCAAACGTCCACCGGACAAGGAAGACGCGTCCCCCAGTGAGGAGACATCAATATCAATTCGCGAACCGTGACGTACAAAGGCGGGTAAATTGGCTGTCACAATCACAGCCGCAATATTATTGAGCCGTGCGCTACCGCTTTCGGTCGCAATGCCCAATGTGTCGAGCATCGAACGCATGGAGGTTTCTGTAAACGGAGCGTTGCGAAGACTGTCACCCGTCCCAGCCAGGCCTACGACCAATCCGTAGCCGATCAGTTGATTGTCCCGTGAACTCTGAAGCGACACGATATCTTTGATCCGCGATTGGGACTGGGCAATCGCAACTGTCAGCATCATGCCGACCATCAGCGCAAGTAAACGCAATCCCATTATGAGGCACCAACAATAATCTGACCGTCCTTGGTGATCGTACCCACAAAGATGCGACCGCTATCTGCATTGCGGACCCGAATGGTGTCGCCATCTTTGCCGTCTTCCAGAGCCGTCGCGCGCATCGATATGGAAATTGCGCTCTTGCGGTATTGCACCAGGACGCGGTCGCCCGCTTCGACAGTGTTGCGCTCGGTAAACGAACTGGCGAAGATAAGCCGGTTAGGCAAAATTGTCTGCGTTGCAACATGGCCGACGATTTGGTCAACGCCATGAATGGCCCGGTCTGCATTGGGCATGATACGTTTGAGCTTCACTTCCTTGATCATGTCCAGGGTAATGGTCTGCCCCGGATAGATAACCTGCACAGCCGTAACCACCTTCTCCGTCGCATTCTCGAACGCATGCGCCAGACCAAGGCCCAAAGATGCAATAAGGAAAAACGCCGCAGCGCGCAGGAGGCTAGCCATTACCTCAACCCATTGGAAACCACGCCGGCCATTTGGTCAGCGGCTTGAATCACCTTTGAATTGAGTTCGTAACCGCGCTGCGCAGAAATCAGCTCAGTGATCTCTTTGACCGGATCAACGTTGGAAGCTTCAAGATATCCTTGTTGCAGCGTGCCAAATCCGGGATCACCGGGCACGCCGACAACCGGTGCGCCAGAGGCTTCCGTTTCCAGGAACTGGTTGCTGCCCAGTGGTTTCAGACCGGCATCGTTGGCGAATGTCGCCAGCGTAAATTGTCCTAGCTCCTGAAGGTCGGTCTGATCTTCCGAGCGGGCAAAAACCTGACCACTTTCATTGATGATCACCTCAACGGTGTTTTCCGGCACCGTAATATCAGGAACAACCGGATAGCCATCGGCGGTCACCAGCTGGCCATCCGCATTGGTGTTGAATGCACCGGCGCGCGTATAGACGGTTTGGCCACCCGCACCCTGAATTTCGAACCAGCCATTGCCGGTTAATGCGACATCGAGTCGGTTGCCTGTGCTGGTCAGTGCCCCCTGAATATGGACATTGCGGATCGCGGCGGTCTTTACCCCAAGACCGACATTGGCGCCCTCAGGTACAATATTTTGGTTCGCACGTCCCGGTGCTCCGGCCACGCGCTCGCTCTGGTAGAGCAAGTCCGAAAACTCTGCCCGAGCACGCTTGAAGGCGGTCGTGTTCACATTGGCAATATTGTTGGCAATCACTTCAAGATTTGTTTGCTGGGCATTCATGCCGGTTGCAGCTATTGAAAGCGCTTTCATGTCTTTCCCCTTAGATCGCCATGCGGCTGGTTTCGAGATAGGCAGTTACGATCTTGTCACGTATGGCAATCGAGGTGCGCAGCGCTTGCTCTGCTTGCATCACAGCATCGACAACTTCTCTTGTGCTCGCTTCGCCGGTAATGCCCTGTACCGCCATATTGTCGGCATTTTTCATCGACTCGACGGTGTTGGATGCCAT
>JAHEJF010000124.1 GCA_024639025.1 Ahrensia sp.
GGAAGTGAATTTCGACAAATAGGCTCTCGTCATGCCACGCCTCATCAGCCTGATTGCTGTATTTCTTCTGCTGGCAACCAATTATCTGCGGGCTGATGAGCGCATATTGTCGTTTGAAAGTGACATTGAAGTCCAAACAGACGGTGCTTTTCTGGTCACGGAAACTATTTTGGTCAGGGCGGAAGGCCAGCAGATCCGGCGCGGGATCTTTCGCGACTTTCCGACGGTGTTTGAAGGCTCAGATGGCCGCGAACGAAAAGTAGGCTTTGAGTTGATTTCTGTGACCCGCAACGGGCAAGCCGAAAGTGCCGTTGTCGAGGGTGGTGGACGGGCGCTTCGAATTCGCATCGGAAATGCTGATGTCTTTTTAAATTCCGGGGAGCATAGGTATGAAATTACCTACCGCACCGATCGCCAGCTCAGGCGATTTGATACGCATGACGAGGTATTCTGGAATGTTACGGGCACAGAATGGGTGTTTCCGATCGACAGGGCAGCCGTAGTCGTCAGCCTGCCTGAGGGAGCGGTGATCGAGGACACAGTTTATTTTACAGGCCCTTTTGGCGCGACCGGAAAAAATGCGCGCAGAAGTGTCGCGGGCAATGGCCGCGTGGCCGCATTTGAGACCACCAGCCCGTTGGGTCGTCGTGAAGGCCTTACGGTTGGAGTCAAATTCAACAAGGGCATTATTGCCGAACCGGACTCGACCCAACAACTTGGCTGGCTGATCAAGGATTATCTGGCAGAGATCACTGCCTTTGGCGGATTGGTGCTGGTGTTTGTGTACTATCTCTGGGCCTGGATGCGCGTCGGTCGAGATCCACCCAAAGACACGGTTGTTCCGCGCTGGGACCTTCCCGGTGATGTGTCTCCGGCTCTGGCCCACTATATTCACAACAAAGGTCTCAAAAAACAGGGGTTTACCGCCATCTCGGCAGCTACGCTATCGCTCGCGGTCAAACAGCGGGTAACGCTTGACAATGAAGATGGGGAATTGACCATTACCAAGGTACCCGGCACATCCGCCCATGGGTTGCCAGTGGGTGAAGCATCACTGATGAGTCGTTTGGAAGGCAGGGGCGGTTCGCTGAGTATCAACAAGGCCAATGGCAGCACGATCAAGTCGATGGCAACAAAATTTTCAACCGCAATGGGTTCTGAACATCGGAAAGTCTTCTTCAGTCACAATGCCGGTTATATCGCCCTGGGCGTCATATTATCGATTGCGACCATTGTCGGCATCGCCTTTTCTGGCGCGCTCAGTGAACAGATGGTTGCCTTTATCATCCCGGTTGTCGTGTTTGGCTCCTTTTTCATGGGCATTACAACGACGATAGCACGTGGATTGATGTCGGGTGGCTTTGAAGCCAAGGTCAAACTGGTTTTTGCGTTCTTCTTCGGCGCCGTGCTCATTTCTCAAATCGGCTTGGGCACCGCCCTTGCTTTCTTGGGCACAGCCCCGGGCAGACCATTGCTTGGTGCATTGCTGGCCCTGGTGATGGTCAATGTCCTGTTCTTCTTTTTGATGGGCGCACCAACCCAACTGGGGCAGAAGAGAAATGCTGAAATAGAAGGATTGAAGCGCTATCTGACCGTTGCGGAAAAGGATCGGATGAACATGCTTGGTTCGCCAGAAATGTCGCCCCAGCATTATGAAACACTGCTCCCCTTTGCCGTTGCGCTTGGTGTTGAAAAACCTTGGTCTAAAGCTTTCCAGCGGTGGCTTGCAGCCGCTGTAGCGGCAGGTGCCGCATCTGCTGTCGCCTATCATGGACCGCGCTGGTATCGCGGAGACAGTTTTTCTCCTGACACCATTGGCGACACGCTGGGCGGCATCGGAACCGACTTGGCAAGTTCCATGACCTCGTCTCTGCCTGCACCCAAATCGTCATCTTCGGGCTTTTCCGGTGGCGGTGGATTTTCAGGCGGCGGCGGAGGCGGTGGCGGCGGAGGCGGCTGGTAATGGCTCGAAAAGCAGCATTCATTGGGACAGCAGCTGTGCTGCTGGTGCGCGATTTTCAGGCGAACGTGGACTACTGGAAAAACAGTCTGGGTTTTGAAGGAAATTTGTGGGGCGATCCACCCGATTTTGCCATCATGCACCGCAATAATTGCCGGATCATGCTGTCACAAGCGCCGCAAGATCACACCAATAAGCCCAACTGGGAATTCAATGGTATTTGGAACGCCTATTTTTGGGTAGATGATGCAAAAGCAATTTATGAAGAGTTTATAGCCAACGGCGCCAAGATAGATTACACGCTGCATGAAAAGCCCTACGGTGTGCTTGAGTTTGGAATTCAAGATCTGGACGGGCATGACATCGCATTCGGCCAGGATCTGGCCTCTGACTAATTCTATCTGGATGAACAATGCCTGACCTACTGCTTGAACTGTTTTCGGAAGAAATACCTGCGCGCATGCAGCGCAAGGCGGCGGGCGAGTTGCGAGCACGTGTCACGAACGGTCTTGTCGATGCAGGCCTGACCTATGAAGGCGCAAAAGAGTACTGGACACCACGGCGGCTTGCGTTGGACATTCGTGGATTAACTGCGCGATCAGCCGATATTTCTGAGGAGCGCAAGGGACCGCGCATTGACGCACCTGAAAAGGCGATCGAAGGATTTCTGCGCAGTGCTGGCCTCTCGAGTGTCGACGAGGCAAGCATCCATTCGGACCCCAAAAAAGGCGAATTTTATGTTGCGGTGATCAAAAAGGAAGGCCGAGAAGCTGGCGATATTATCGCAGAACTAATGCCTTCAATCATTCGCGACTTTGCCTGGCCCAAATCGATGCGTTGGGGCGCTCAATCGGCAAAGCCCGGCTCTCTGCGTTGGGTGCGTCCATTGCAGTCGATATTGTGTACATTCGGACCGGAAACTGAAGATCCGGTTGTCATCGACTTTGAGGTCGAAGGCATACGATCCGGCAACACCACGAGTGGGCACAGGTTTCATGCAGTTGATGCCTTTGCCGTGCGGCGGTTTGATGACTATGTAAGCAATCTTGAAAAGAACTTTGTTGTTCTGGACGCTGAACGCCGGAAAGAAATCATCGCAACCGATGCCAAGAACCTTGCCTTTGCCAACGGCGTTGACCTGGTCGAGGATGACGCATTGCTGGAAGAAGTTTCCGGTCTGGTCGAATGGCCAGTGGTCTTGATGGGCGAATTTGAAGAAGATTATCTCCAAATTCCGGACGATGTGACCCGCCTGACAATCAAAACCAATCAAAAATGCTTTGTTTGTCGTGCCCAGGGTTCAGATGAACTGACCAACAAATTTATTCTGGTGTCCAACATCGAGGCGTCAGACGGCGGCGCGGAAATTGCATATGGCAACGGCAAAGTTGTGCGCGCAAGGCTTTCCGATGCGTTGCATTTTTGGCGCACGGACCAGGCCAACCTGCCAGATCTTGCGGAACTCGAAGCATCAGCCAAGAAATTTGGGCTTGATTTGTCAAAGCCGCTCGACCAGCGGATGGCCAAGCTGGATCATCTGGGCGTGACATTCCATGCCAAAATCGGCACCCAGGGTGAGCGGGTAACCCGCATTGCGACGCTTGCCGCCGAGCTGGCGCCCCTTATTGGCTCGACTACGGACGATGCAAGGCGGGCAGCTGTGTTGGCCAAGGCGGATTTGACCACCGAAGCAGTGGGTGAATTTCCCGAGTTGCAAGGCGGATTGGGACGACGCTATGCGCTGTTGCAGGGCGAAAGTGAGAGTGTGGCGCAGGCGATCGAAGATCACTACAAGCCGCAGGGCCCTTCAGATGCCGTCCCGACTGACCCGGTTTCAATTTCCATCGCGCTTGCGGATAAACTCGACACGTTGATTTCATTCTGGGCAATTGACGAAAAGCCCACCGGTTCAAAAGATCCCTTTGCTTTGAGAAGAGCCGCGCTGGGCGTGATCAGGATTATCCTGGAAAATGGGGTTCGCTTGAGTTTGGCTGGTCAAGGGGTATCTGCTGACCTCCTATCCTTCTTCCATGACCGCCTGAAGGTCTATTTGCGTGACAAGGGCGCGCGCCACGATTTGATCGACGCTGTGCTTTCTGAAAATGATGATGACCTGTTGCTCGTTGTGCGGCGCGTCGAAGCATTGGGCAAATTGCTGGACAGCGATGACGGGGCCAATTTGACGATTGGCGCCAAGCGCGCGCTCAACATCCTATCGGCTGAGGAAAAGAAGGATGGCGAAGGCGCATTCGATACGCAGGTTGATTCCGCGTTGCTGACCGAGCAAGCAGAACAAGATCTGTCAGACACGATTTTGGCCGTACGCGAGGATGTTGCGCACTGCGTTAAAGCAGATGATTATGAAGGCGCATTTAGCGTGTTGGCTCAGCTAAGACCTTCGGTGGACGCATTTTTTGACGATGTGATGGTCAACGCGGAAGACCAGAAAGTGCGCCAAAACCGTCTGCGATTGCTCTCCTCGCTTAGAGAAACAACGCGCAGTCTTGCCGATTTCTCGCAGATCGCTGGCTAGACTCTATTAGCCTTTGATGGAATCGCGGCACCTGGATTTATCCAATATTTTCAATGCCCAAATCCGCGCCAGCGTTTCAGTCTTCAAATGAAACGCTCTAATCCAAATGTAGAAAAAAGCCGCGCGGTGCACCGCGCGGCTTTTTTGTGCTGCTAAATACTTTAGCGAAGATCGGTTTCTTCTAGCACCCGAGTCTCGATCTCGTTGTCTATGATGATATCTTCCAGCGATTCTGGTGATGCTGCTTCCAGCTCTGCCAGTTTTTCGGTTACCCGCTCCGAAATCGACTTGCGCTCAGATGACTGGTCATTGCCATCGGGTGAGATGACACGGGGCTCGCTGCCGCTACCGCCGCCAGAAGAGGAAGATGAAGAACCGCCAAGCTTTACCGTGCCACCCGCCGATCCATTGGCGGATTGTGCGTCGTCACCTTCAAATTCGATAAACAAGACAGATGGCAGCGAAGAATCTTCGATGATCGAGTAGTCGGCCAGGGCCGGTAAGGCTGTTGCAACACTCAATGCACTGGCTGCAGCGATTAGTTTGATGCGTGCGGTCATGGTCTGGTTCCTGTTTCAGATTTGACCGCATTTTATCGAAAATGGGTTCACGAGGGGTTGTGAAGCGTGGTTAATCAAGCGCTAAGGCAAGGCACGTTTTGATGAGATTGCAGAACCCGATTTTTTGTGTTTTTAAGTTCCAGCAGCCGCGCCAGCGTTTCAATACAAAATTGAAACGCTCTAAAGCAAGGTCGCCCATTTGGACATTGCTGCGCTCAGGTTTGCGCGATATGACAGGCCATGAGTGCAACAGTGACCGACAATATCATGCCAGCCAATGAGTCCGCTTTACAGCGTGCGCAGAAACTGTTGACTGCCGGTCGATTGGTCGCCCTGCCAACCGAAACAGTTTACGGACTGGCAGCCGACGCTTGTAACGGAGAAGCGGTCGCTCGCATTTTTTCGGCCAAGGGTCGACCGCAATTCAATCCGCTGATCTGCCATGTCAGCGATGCGGATATGGCGGCGCAGTATGCGCATGTTAATGCACCCGCTCAAAGACTGATTGATGCTTTTTGGCCCGGTCCCCTCACCTTGGTTTTGCCGCTGAAAAAGAACGCCGGAATTCATCCTTTGGTCGTCGCGGGATTGGACACGATCGCGCTGCGTCAACCGCGCGGATTGATGACAGAACTTGTCGATCGAATGGGAACTCCACTAGCTGCACCGAGCGCCAATGCCTCGGGGAAAATCAGCCCCACCACCGCGCGCGCCGTGCAGGAAAGTTTGGGTGACAAAGTTGATTTGATCATTGACAACGGACTGTGTGCCGTTGGCCTTGAAAGTACGATTGTCAAGGTTGAGCAAGAACAGCTGACGCTGCTCAGACCGGGGAGCGTGACAATTGCTGAACTGGAAAAAGTGAGTCAGATGAATCTGTTAGTGGCGGAAGCTGGCAGCGCGATTCAAGCACCTGGCATGTTACATTCACATTATGCTCCCTCATCTGCCATGCGACTTGGCGCAAAATCGGTTGAGCCCGGTGAGGCACTTTTGGCATTTGGTCCAAACAGGATTGCAGGGTCTGACCAGGCGGTTGCCGTTGCAAATCTATCGTCGACAGGCAACCTGATCGAGGCAGCGGCCAACTTGTTTTCGATGATGAACCAACTGGATAAATCAGGGGCAACGCAGATCGCTGTCGAGC
>JAHEJF010000125.1 GCA_024639025.1 Ahrensia sp.
ATTTTCTGGAAGAGCATTTTGACGCAATCGGCAAAGAAGCAACGCTTGATCTGAGTGCGGAACTGGCCGATGAGATATTGCCCCACAAGACCGGCCGACATCTGCAAGAAATGATCAAGAAACGCAAGGAACGGGCGTAAGTTTGCGACGCTTGATGTGTTGCACGGCCATTACGGCCCCGAAAACCTAGACTCTGTCAGCATTTGATGGAATCGCGGTACCCGGATTGATCCAATATTTTCAATGCCCAAATCCGCGCCAGCGTTTCAGTTGAAGACTGAAACGCTCTAGTTTTCCAAGGCCATGGCGATAAAATCGACCAGTTGTTCTACATAATTGTCGATAGCGTGACCGCTCAGATAGGTCTCGCGGACACCCTCCATGGCATGCATGAGGATGCTGGCCACCGCAACGCTGTCCAGATTGTGTTGAGCAAGTTTTGACGCATTTGAATGATCGGCTTCAAGCGATTTTTCGATTCCAGCAGCGATGGCCGTAATCATGCTTGATTTCCATTCGAACTCGATATCGCGCGCGATCTCTTGGTTTACGCCAATCAGTTCCGCTCCGTGTGGGGACTGGTCACAAAAGCGGTGCAACTCCATAATCGAGCTGTCTATGGCCCGGTAAAGCTGTTCACGGATGCTGCCTGGCTCTTCAAACGCACGACTGGCCTTGTTAACCGAGTTCTCCATCAAATCGCGACTTAGCGCCCTGAAAATATCTGTCTTGTTCTTGAACAATTGATACAGCGCCGGGCGCGAAACACCTGCCTGCTTGGCGATATCATCCATTGAGGTCTTCTTAAAACCATAGGTGATAAAGACAGTCAGAGCGGATTCCAGGATAATACCGCGTTTGTCGTCGACGAAATGAAACATGATGCTTGACGTTATGACAAAATTTGATATTTTGTCAAGAATTGATAATCCGAATTCACTGCGGTGTGTTTTTTCTGCGGTGGATTCGGAATTTGTTTGGATTTGAGTGTCAGTAGTCAGTTAATCGTGAATTGCATTCGATATTGCAGTGCAATAAGAGATGGCTTTTCTGACAGAATCACGCTCTGGTCAGTATAGTTTCTATTGGATTATTTAGTATGAAACCGCATCACGTTGCTGCCTTTCTGGTTCTGATTGCATCTGCAATCTGGATCTTCACCGGCGAATTCAGTTCTGTTGGCAGCGCTACGAGCGAGGACGAGGCTTCAACCACCGTGCTCGCAAGGCAGGAATCAGAGGAAGCGGCCAATCCACGCGCACTGCAAACCGTCGGTGTTGCGACCATCCCATCGCTCAATCACGCCCGTTCAGTTCGCATTTCGGGCATCACCGAAGCAGACAAGAAAATCAATGTTACTGCGCGGACGGCAGGGGTCATTGAGGAGCTGAAGGTCAAGCAGGGTGATGTTGTCAAACAAGGCGATCTGATTTTGACACTGTTTCCGGAAGGCCGCGATGTGGCCCTGGCCAGTGCTGAGCAAAGTCTGGAACAAGCGAAAATCGACTTTGACGCAAAAGAAACGCTGGTTGAGCGCGGCACACTACCCAGAATCATGCTTGACCAGGCAAGATCGACTTTGCGCGCGTCCGAGAGCCAGGTCGAAAGCGCCAAGGCCGAAATGGAGCGCCTGAATATTGTCGCTGCGTTTGATGGTGTGATTGATGCGCTGATGGTTGAACAAGGCGGTTCGGTTGAAGGCGGCACGCCGATTGCCACCCTGATTTCGCTTGACCCGATCATCGGGGTTGGAGAAGTCAATGAGAGTGACTTGGCGATTGTTGCAGTGGGTGAGAAAGCTGATCTACGACTGGTAACCGGCGAATCAGTTTCGGGCGTCGTTCGCTTCATCAGCAGGGAAGCACAGCCCAATACACGTACATTCACTGTTGAGATTGAAATTCCCAACCCTGATTTGTCCATCCCTGCCGGCATGACATCGGAAGTCATATTGCGGGGTGAGCCTGTGTTGGCCACACCGGTGCCACGATCAATTGTGACGCTGGGCAATACTGGAGAATTGGGCATTCGATCAATTGACCAGGACAACAAAGTCGTGTTTCACCCGATTGACATCGTAGACGATTCAACAGGTGCGCTCATTCTGGGCGGTATCCCGAAGGATGCACGCATTATCGTGTCTGGACAAAATCTGGTAACAGAAGGGCAATCTGTTGAACCTTCGGAGCTCGATCCGGAAACCATTGAAAGACTTGTTGCCGAAGTGCGCAATCAGGTGGAGGACCAGTAATGGGTTTTCTTGAAGTTGCAGTCCGAAACTCGCGGTTGACGATCACCGCGCTTTTGTTCTTTCTGGTTGCAGGCGCGGTTTCCTACATCGATATCCCCAAGGAAGCAGAACCCGACATTCAGATACCGGTAGTCTATGTGGCCTTGTCTTTGCAGGGCATTTCGCCGGAAGATGCTGAGAGACTGCTGATCAGGCCGGTCGAAACACAGCTCAAGAATATCAAGGGCATCGATACGATGACCGCCAGCGCCTATCAGGGCGGCGGCAATGTGGTTGTCGAATTTGATCCGAGCGCCGACCTTTCCACGGCGCTTGATGACGTGCGCACGAAGGTGGACCAGGCCAAGCGCGATTTCCCGGCAGGGACTGACGAGCCGACTGTATCGGAAGTCAACATCTCGGAATTCCCCGTTCTGGTGGTAACATTATCGGGTGAGGTGCCCGAGCGGGTGCTGACCAATGCCGCCAAAGAATTGCAGGAAAAAATTGAAGAAGCGGAAGGTGTGCTGGAGGCCAATCTTCAGGGTTCACGAGATGAACTTGTTGAAGTGATCATCGATCCGGCAAAGCTGAGATCCTACAATCTTCAACTCGACAGCCTGATTGCGGCTGTTGGCGGTAATAACCAACTGGTTGCGGCAGGCACGCTTGAAGGCGATGAAGGCAAATATGCGGTCAAGGTTCCAGCCCTGATCGAAACGGTTGAGGATATTGCCAATCTGCCGATTGCTGTGAATGGCAATGCGGTGGTACGGGCCCGTGATCTGGCGATTATTCGCTCAACGTTTGAAGACGCGGAATCGATTGCGCGATTCAACGGCAAGCCGTCGATTGCGATTGAAGTGTCAAAGCGTGCGGGTTCAAACCTGATCGCGACGGTTGATCGCGTCAAGGAAGTTGCCAATCAGTACAAGTCTGTCTTGCCGACTGGCGTCGAAATCACATTCAGCCAAGACAAATCGACTGATATTCGTACCATGTTGGCCGATCTGCAGAACTCGGTTCTGACAGCAGTTATCCTGGTGTTCATCGTTATTCTCTTCTTCCTCGGCTTCAGGTCTTCCCTGTTGATCGGTTTGGCAATCCCGTCTGCCTTCCTCATGGGTATCATGTTCCTGTCGCTGGCAGGCCTGACTGTGAATATCGTTGTGCTTTTCAGCCTTATTCTGGCTGTTGGCATGTTGGTTGATGATGCGATTATCGTGACGGAATATGCCGAACGGCGTATGTCCGAAGGCGTGGAAGCGGGACCGGCCTTTGCCGAGGGTGCCCGACGCATGTTTGGTCCGGTTGTTGTTTCAACGCTAACGCGAATTGCCGCATTCTCTCCCCTACTTTTCTGGCCGGGGATTGTTGGCGAGTTCATGAAATATATGCCGATCACACTGATCGCGACGCTGTCAGCATCGACCGCGTACGCGCTCTTATTCGCCCCAACAATTGGTTCGATTATCGGCAAGGCGCGGGTAGAGCCCAAGCGACCTGATGGCATCTATATGGGCGTTATCAAGAAGGCCGTGCGATACCCTGTTGCAACCCTGTTGCTGGTCATTGGCTTGATGGCGGGCATCGTGATGAGCTTCTCCCAGAACAACAGGGGTGTCGAGTTCTTCCCCAATGTTGAGCCAGAATACGGACTTCTTTACGTCAAAGCACAAGGCAATTTGTCTCTTGAAGAGCAAGACGCCGCGGTATCCGTTGCCGAGCAACGCCTGTTGAACTGGCCCGGAATTGACACGGTTTACACCCGTGTCGGCCAATCCCAGGGCGGCGGCGGCGGATTTGGCAGCACGGCCAGCGAAGACACAATCGGTACAATCCAGTACGAATTTATCGATTGGCGCGAACGCAAATCGGCCAATGAAATTCTCGGGGATTTGCGCGGGGCACTCAAAGGCTTTGCGGGCGTGGAAGTCGAGATCTCGGTGCCTGACGCAGGCCCGCCGCAAGGTAAACCGATTCAGGTTCAACTGTCCGCGGATGACCCGACGGGTCTCGAAGACATGGCCAAACAGATCGCTGCCTATCTGACAACAATTCGTGAGGTTCAGGATCTGTCAACAGGCTTGCCACCTCTGAGTGTGGACTGGGAGCTGAAGGTCAATCGCACCGAGGCTGCGAAATTTGGTGTCGGACCCAATTCTGTCGGCACCGTCGTCCAGCTGGTGACGACTGGATTGAAACTGTCCGACTACCGGCCGGCTGGCGCCGATGATGCCGTGGATATCAGGCTGCGCCTGCCCGAGGATCGCAGGACGCTGTCGACGCTTGACCAGTTGCGCATTCAGACAAGTGCCGGCGCTGTGCCCTTGTCAAATTTCGTTTCACGCGAGCCGGCAGCTTCCTTGGGTACTTTGACACGGATCGACGGCTCGCGGACCATTACAATTACCTCGAACCTGACAGAGGGCTCCCAGGATGCGGTGTTCCAGGCTCAAGTTGCCGAGCATCTGGAAACGCTGGACTTTCCGCCCAACATCAGGTGGGAAATGGTCGGATCTGACCAGGAGAGTGCCGAAGCGGCAGCCTTCCTCAGCAAAGCGTTTGGTGTGGCGATCTTCCTGATCTTTGCCTTGTTGCTGGCGCAGTTCAACCGCTTCATCTATGTGGCGCTGGTTCTGACCGCTGTAGTGATGTCAACGATCGGCGTGTTGCTCGGCCTGTTGGTGATGAGCATGCCGTTCTCGATTGTCATGACGGCTGTGGGCACGATTGCGCTCGCAGGCGTTGTCGTGAACAACAATATCGTTCTGATCGATACTTATGCGTATTTGCGCAAACAGGGCATGGACAAGATCGAGGCTGTTCTTGAAACCTGCCGCGAAAGGGTGCGCCCGGTGATGTTAACCGCGGTGACGGCGATCCTGGGTGTTCTGCCGATTGCGTTTGGTGTCAATCTGGCGCTTCTGAGCCATGAGGTGACATTCGGTGCACCTTCCACCCAATGGTGGATTGCACTGTCCAGTGCGATCGTGTTTGGCCTGGCGTTTTCAACAATGCTCACGCTGGTTGTCACGCCGGCAGCGCTGGTGGTGTTCACGCGCGACAATGAATCGATTGCGCAGGGCGGACTAATCAGTCAGTTCTGGCGCCGACTGCGCGGCAAGAGTGTTGAACGAACGACCTATGGCGAAGAGGAAGTTGCGCCCGCAGCCGAAGTACCGACGCCAAAACCTGTTCCCGACGCTGAACCGGTGGCGGACTTTGAAGGCAAGCAGAAAGAAGAAGACAAGCTTGAGGAACTCGACACCAGTGTGACGCCGTTCCCCAAGGCGGCAGAATAGATTCTGAAATCGTGCAAACAAAAAACCGGCAAGCCGCGAGGCTTGCCGGTTTCTTTTTGTGTTCAGATCCAGACAATGTCGATCTTTGACGGAATCGCAGAATCCGGATTTATCCAATATCTTCAATGCCCAAATCCGTGCCAACGTTTCAGTTAAAGACTGAAACGCTCTAAGCGGCTGCCTGGGCCTTGGGTGAAATCAAACCACGGTTGACCAGAACTTCCGCGATTTGCACGGTATTGAGGGCAGCGCCCTTGCGCAGATTGTCTGAGACGACCCACAGGTTCAGGCCATTGTCGAGTGTCGAATCTTCCCGAATCCGACTGATATAGGTTGCGTCTTCGCCCGCTGCTTCGTAAGGCGTGATGTAGGCGTTTTCCTCGGGATTGTCGACGACAAGGCAACCGGGTGCTTCGCGCAAAATCTCACGCGCCTGTTCAGCCGTAATCTCGTTTTCAAACTCGATGTTGACCGCTTCAGAATGCGAGATGAAAACCGGTACACGCACAGCTGTGCATGTCACCTTGATCTTCGGATCAAGCATTTTCTTGGTTTCCGCCATGACCTTCCACTCCTCCTTGGTCGATCCATCTTCCATGAACTGATCGATATGGGGAATGACATTGAAGGCAATGCGCT
>JAHEJF010000126.1 GCA_024639025.1 Ahrensia sp.
GGACTACCCATCATCATCGATGGCCAGCTGCTTGGCGGTATCGGTGTCGGGTCGGGCAGCGGTGATCAGGATATTGAAGTAGCCACCGCGGCGCTTGCCGCGATCGGCGCTCAGTTACAGTTCTAGCGCGTTCCAGTCTTCAACTGAAACGCTGGCGTGGATTTGGGCATTGAAAGTAGGGATAAATCCGAGTGCCGCGATTCCATCAAAGGCTGACAGTGTCCAGGTCGTTCCAATCATGTGAACATGGCAGGCATCAGCCAAATGCAATTTGAGCCTTCATTGACTGCGTACGGTCAGCGGCAATCTCGAATGCCTTGATTGCATCATCCAGCGGCAAGGTGTGAGAGATCAGTGGTTTTGCATTGATCTGGCCCTGCTGCATCAATTGAACAGCCATGGCGAACTCCTCATGGAAACGGAAAGAACCGCGCAGGTCCAATTCCTTTGCAGTGATCGCCTGCACCGGCACGTTCATGTCACCGCCCATGCCAAGCTGCATGACAATGCCACGAGGGCGCATTGCTGCTATGCCCGCAGCCAGTGCGGGCGCGGCGCCCGAACACTCATACAAGACATCGAAATAGCCTTTACCCTGCTGGTACTCTTTCAAGCCGTCGCCCTGGCTGATCATGTTGATGGTACGGTCCGCACCAATGTTTTGCGCATAGGCAAGCGCCTGGTCCGTCAGATCAGTCACAACAATTTCTGTCGCCCCTGCTGCGCGCGCGCACAACACAGACAACGTACCGATCGGACCGCTGCCTGTAACCAGAACCCTTTTGCCCATCATCTCGCCGGCACGTCGTGTTGCATGCAGGCATACGGCCATCGGTTCAGCCATCGCGGCTTCTCCAGCGCTCAGCCCTTCGGCCTTGATGCACTGGCTTGCATCGGCAACCAGTTCCTCACGAAACGCGCCCTGGATATGGGGGAAAGGCATCGCCGAACCATAGAAGCGCATGTTTTCGCAATGGTTGAGTTGGCCACGATGGCAGTACTGACAATCGTAGCAAGGACGCGATGGCGAAACAGCAACCAGATCGCCAACGGCCAGGTTTTCAACGCCATCGCCCAGTGCACTGATATGGCCGGAAACTTCGTGACCCAGAATGATGGGTTGCTTGACGCGGATTGAATCCCCGATCCCGCCATGTTGATAATAGTGAAGATCGGACCCGCAAATACCGCCCGCTGCCATCTTCACTTTAACTTCGCCCGGTCCCGGCTTGCCGATCTCCGCTTCTTCAATACGCAGATCCATGGCCTTGTGTAGCACGATTGCCCGCATCAGAGCCTCCTGGAAATTGGTGCGCCGAGAGTCGGTTGCACCTGATTTATACCATGTCTTCTATAGCGGCGCTCAGATCGAAATCTGACACGCCCTAATTCACCGGTGTCAACAATTCATCGCCATTGAAATGGGCGATCAAATTGTCTCGCACCAGTTTACCCATGGCCTTTCTTGTCTCGAAAGTGCCTGATGCATGATGGGGCTGCAACAGCACATTGTCGAGCGAAAGGAAACGCGGATTGAGCGCAGGCTCGCCCTCAAACACATCCAGTGCAGCGCTACCAATCGTCTTCGCTTCAAGCGCGTCCAGCAGCGCATCTTCATCGATATTGGCCGCGCGGGAAATGTTGATCACCATGCCTTCCGGCCCAAGTGCTTCCAGCACCTGTTTTCCGACGATATGTTTTGTCGCCGCTGATGCTGCCAATGTCACAAACAGAAAATCCGAGTGTGCTGCCAGTTCCACCGCATTGGCAATATAGGTCCAGTCTGATCCGTAATCCTTGGCTTCGATGTCGCTATAGGCGATGTCCATGTCGAAGCCAGAAAGCCGCTTGCCAACCTCATATCCAATCCGGCCCAACCCCAATATGCCGGCCCTTTTGCCATGCACCCTGTTCATCAGCGGATACAGGCCCTGGCTCTGCCAATTGCCAGACCGAACCCATTTCTCTGCACCAATCATGCCGCGTGATTGAACCATCATCATCGCCACGCCCAGATCGGCGACATCCTTGGTCAGCACATCCGGCGTATTGGTAACCCGCACATTGTTTTCGCTGGCGGCATCAAGATCGACAGCATCATAGCCAACGCCATACACAGAGATGATTTCAAGATTGGGACATGCCTCAATCATGGCACGATCGGCGCCCAATTCGCCACGGGTAGCGATGCCTTTGATGTTTTTGCCATGGGCAGCCAAAAGACCGGGCTTGTCATCTGCATCGAAATAGCGATGCATTTCAAATGCCTCGTTGAGTGGCACCTCATCCCAGTCAGGATAGGGGCCAACTTGAAGGATTTCGACTTTGTCCATACCGATATTTCCCATTGAGGCTTGCAAAATGTTATCGATAACATATACAGTCTCAAGCGGACTTGTCGAGAACAATTTAATTCAAGGAGTGATATTCGTGGCGACTGGAACAGATCTATTCAACCTGGCCGGCAGGAAGGCCCTTATTACTGGTTCATCGCAAGGCATCGGCTTTGCTTTGGCCGAGGGAATGGCTGCGGCAGGTGCCCATATCATCCTTAATGGACGGAACACATCCAAATTGCAGTCTGCGGCTGACGCACTAGCCAAACAAGGCGCGACAGTGTCGCAACTCGCCTTTGATGCAACCGACAGTACAGCCGTAAGCGCTGCTGTCGACGCATTTGAAGCCGAACACGGCGCGATCGACATATTGATCAACAATGCCGGTATGCAGCACCGCACACCATTGGAAGATTTCCCCGCAGACAAGTTCGAATTATTGTTGAAAACGAATATCACCAGCGTGTTTCTGGTCGGCAAGGCCGTGGCCAACCATATGATCAAACGTGGTAGCGGCAAAATCATCAACATCGCCTCGGTACAGACCGCCCTCGCCCGTCCGGGCATCGCGCCATACACCGCGACCAAGGGCGCCGTTGGCAATCTGACAAAGGGCATGGCAACCGACTGGGCAAAACATGGCCTTCAATGCAACGCTATTGCGCCGGGTTATTTCGACACACCGCTCAACGCGGCATTGGTTGCAGATCCAGAGTTTTCCGCCTGGCTTGAGAAACGCACACCCGCTGGCAGGTGGGGCAATGTTGATGAACTCGTCGGCGCCGCCATTTTTCTGTCCTCCGACGCTTCGAGCTTTGTCAACGGGCATACGCTCTATGTCGATGGCGGCATAACGGCGTCACTGTAGGAAACCCCAATGGGCCAGCGACTATATGTGGTGATGGGCGTAGCCGGATCGGGCAAGACGTCAATTGGCGAGAACGTCGCCAAGATAATTGATGCCACATATATCGATGGTGACGACTACCACCCACAATCGAACATCGAAAAAATGGCCAATGGCGAGCCTTTGAACGATGAAGATCGATGGCCTTGGCTTGAAGTGGTGGCCAATGAGTTGGCGCAGACCGAAGGGATTGTACTAGCCGGGTGTTCTGCACTGAAGAAAGCCTATCGGGACTTCATTACAGCCAATACAGGAGAACCCGTGCAGTTTCTCTATCTGGATGGCTCAAAGGAAATGATCGGCGAACGCATGGCTGCTCGAACGGGCCACTTCATGCCAACCAGTCTGCTCGAAAGCCAATTCGCTGCGTTGGAAGTTCCGGACGACACAGAGAATGCCGTCGCGATCGACATTTCAGGTACCCAGGACGAGGTGGTGCAGCTGATCGTCGAAGCAATCCAACGAAATCAGGGAGTTTGAAATGAACAATACAGTTGCGCTTATCGGCGCTGGTGCCATGGGCGGTGCCATTGGCGCACGATTATTGGAAACCGGCAATGCGCTGCACGTCTTTGATCTGGACAAGGAAAAGGTCGACGATCTTGTCGCAAAAGGCGGCATTGCAGCACACAGTGCAGGCGATGCCGCGAGCCGTGCGGACTTCGTGATCTTTTCGCTCAACTCCGCCAGGGTCGTTGGCATCGCAGCATTTGGTGACAACGGTGCTGCCAGCGGCGCCAAACCCGGCACAATATTCATCGATATGTCCTCGATTGATCCTGAAAGTACGCGCGAACTGGCGGCGCAAGCTGAAGAAAAGGGTCTGGCCTGGGTGGATTCACCACTGTCTGGCGGTGCACCCAAAGCATTGATCGGCGAACTCACACTCATGGCAGGCGGCAAGGAAGCCGACGTTGCCCGCGCCCATGAATGTTTGAAAGATGTCGCGAAAAACTACACGCATATGGGCCCCAGCGGCGCCGGTCAAACCACCAAGATCATCAACCAGGTTCTCTGCGGTCTAGGCTTTGTTGCCATTGCTGAGGCTACGCAATTGGCGCTCGATGCCGGAGTCGATGCCGAAAAAATTCCCGTTGCCCTCAAGGGTGGCCGGGCTGACAGCGCTTTGCTGCAGGAGTACATGCCGCGTTTTGCGACCAAGGACTATCGCCGAACCGGACGCATCGACAATATGGTCAAGGATCTGGCTTTTGCCCAGCAATTGTCCAGCGAAACCGGCACCTCCATGCCGATGACAGCTCTATGCCTGGAGATCCACAAAATGCTGACCTCTGCCGGGTTGGGCGGTGAAGACCAAGCCGCCGTCATGGAGTTCTTCAACGGTGCCAGCAAGGAGAATTTCGCATGATCACCCGCTATGCTTTGTTCCAAGGTTCAATCAAGGACGGCCAGGTTGACGCTTTCCGCTCATTTGCATTGGAAAATCTTGTTCCACTTTGGAAACAGTTTACTGGCGCGACCGAGGTACGCGTCATGTTTTCAGAAGATCGGGACGAAGGTGCCCCTGAGTTTCCATTGATCCTGGCGATCAGCTATCCGGATATCGCGGCAATGGAAGCGGCACTTGAAACCCCTGCCCGCCATAAGTCCAAAGAAGTTACAGGACAGATGGTTGAAAAGTACTTCGACGGCACGATCCACCATCACGTCACACTGGCAAATCACTTCGATACATGACGCTAGAGCGTTTCAGTCTTGAACTGAAACGCCGGCACGGATTTGGGCATTGAAAATATTGGATAAATCCGGGTGCCGCGAATCCATCAAAGGATGACAGAGTCTATTCGGCAGGGTTTTGCGAGCGTGGTCCTCGTTTCCTGATGCCCCAACCTATCGGTTTGAGTTGATTGCCCGGCAATGAAGGATCATCACCCCAGATCGATTCATAGGTTTCTGCCGCGCCAAACTTTTGCTGGAGATATACAAAGGCGCAAATCACCGCTGCCCACCACAGGACAATAGTCAGCCACATCCATCGGGGCGCATTGGCAATCCACAACCCGGCAATCACTGCAACCAGAGCAGCCAGCAGGCAAATATAGCCCACCGTTTTATGCAAATGCTCAAAGGCGATGCGGCGCGGAGTCATATCATAATGATCTCCACGGATCGTGCCGGTGCGAGCCACTTCGCTCGGCCCGCCCTTTGAACCGCGTAACCACCCTGCCAGAAATTGCACACCGCATAGCACTACGGTTGTCCAGCCCATCAGTTGATGCAGGAAAGCGCCATCATGGATTCCGGCCGTATCCCAGATCAACCATAACGCGACAAGTGTCAAAATACCGGTCAGATATTGCAACGTCAGATGGGTGTACCACCAAACCTGGTTATCCAGTTGTTCAGGCCATTTTTGATGCGGCAGTATTTTGAAGTATCGGGTCGAAAGAATGCCCACCGGCACCATCACTGACCATCCCAGCACCATAAGGCGACCATGCCAGGCAACCTCGAAGCTCACACTATGAGAGCGCGATTGATCGATGGATGTAAGCAGCCACTCCCACATGGCATCAGCCTTTGACAGAGAAAGCAGTCATACCTGTAATAATCTGCTTTGATGCGATGAAGGTGAATATGAAGGGCGGAATTGCAAGCAGCATTCCCGTCGCAATGATCACACCCCAGTCAATAGCGTACTCGGTGATTGAGTTCACAATCGTCACCGGCACCAGCAGCACCGCAGGTGGAACCATCCGCATGAGCAGCGTTGACATCGATACGGTGCCGCGACCCATAAAGCGGAAACGGATCAGTGCATAGGCGGCCATGCAGCTCACGATCAAAGCAATTGCAGTGGAGATGAGGCCAATAAAAGTCGAATTGCCCTGCTTTCGGCTGAAGGTCGGATCGCAGAAATCAAACCTTGCCGGCTCAAACCAGAGCACATCACACAGAA
>JAHEJF010000127.1 GCA_024639025.1 Ahrensia sp.
GCAGATCAGTCCTACAATATTGAGGGAACAGTCAAAGCGGCTGGGGTCGCAAGGCTTTTCTCATCGGTCACAGGATCACTCAAGGCCCAGGGCACAATAACAACTGACAAGGTAATCGCGCACTCATTTGATGTGAGATATCAGGAGGGCAAGAAGACCAAGCGGACGACACTTTCTTTTTCCGGCGGCAATGTGTCGGCATTTTCAAATCAGCCGAAAACAAGGAAGCGCGGCCAATGGATAGAACTTCAAGACCAGCACCTCAAACAGGTCCTCGATCCGATCGCAGCCATCTTGGTTCCTGCCAAAACACTCCGGGGCGTTTGCAGCAAAACGCCGAAAGTATTCGATGGTGCCATGCGGGCTGACTTCCCAATGCGATATGTGCGTACAATTCCGTTCTCAACACGGGGATTTAAAGGCGATGCAGTGACATGCAGGGCCAAATTCAAACCCGTTGCAGGATACAACCAACGCAAAAAAGACATCTCGTGGATGCGTGACGAAGGGTTTATCGACATCAGTTTCGCACCGATTGGCAACACCGGTATCTTTGCGCCTGTTGTCGCCAAGATAAAGACCCGCTTAGGAATGGCGACAATCCGTGCAAAAAGATTTGAGACATTGACTAAATAGCCTGATCTGCGCAAATCCGCAAAATGGATCAACAGGACGTGACCGCCAGGAAAAAAGCGACGCTGCTCGGATTTGTTGCTGTATTGATGTGGTCTCTCTTGGCCCTGTTTACGGCAAAAGCCGGCAATGTGCCGCCATTTCAACTTGCTGCTTTCACTTTTTTCATCGGCACAATTGTCGGATTGATTTGGTTGTTTTTGGCAAAGCCCAAACACGCCGGAAAGCCGATGGCAATACATAAGCTTTTTCTCGGCGGCCTGGGGCTTTTCGCCTACCACGCGCTGTATTTTGCCGCCCTGCAGAGCGCGCCGACGGCCGAAGCGAGCCTGATAGCGTATTTGTGGCCCCTGCTCATCGTCGTTTTCAGTGCACTGCTGCCTGGTGAAAAGCTGATGGGACATCATATATTGGGTGCATTGCTGGGGTTTGCGGGCGCTGCAATCATTATCGCAGGTGGGCGAGACCTTCAGATCAATTCTGATGCCATATTCGGCTATGCACTCGCCTTGCTTGCAGCCTTTACCTGGACCACTTACTCGCTGTTATCACGTCGAATGCCAGACATGCCGACGCAAAGCGTAATCGCGTATTGCGCGATCACGACCGTGCTTTCAATTTTGGCCCATGGCTTGTTTGAAACCACGGTCTGGCCAACGAAACCTGTTCAATGGCTCTCCATATTCGGGCTGGGCCTGTTACCAGTCGGTGCTGCATTCTATGTTTGGGACCATGGAATGAAGCACGGTGATATCCAAATCATAGGCGCATCCAGCTATGCGGCGCCCCTTTTCTCCACCATCATTTTGATCCTTTTTGGTGCGGCCCAGTTCACTTGGACCATCGCCATTGCTTGCATTTTGATCACTTTCGGCGCCCTGCTGGCCGCAAAGAACATGATTTTCAAAACCTGATCATCTACTTGCGGCCGGACGTGGCGTGGGCCGCCAATCCGGTTCCGCCAGCTCAAAAGACGAAAACTCAAACCCCGGCGCCACGGTGCAGCCAACCAGTGTCCAGTGACCCAAACTGGTCGCGGTTTGCCACCAGTTGGCGGGTACAACAATCTGGGGCCGCTCACCGGTGCCCAAATTCATACCCAGTCGGAAAGATTGAGCGTCATGGCCATTGGATGAAAGCGTCAGCGAAAGTGGTGCGCCGGCATAGTAATGCCAAACCTCAGCAGCATCGCATACACGATGCCAATGTGATGTCTCGCCAGCTTCAAGTAAAAAGTATATTGCGGTTGAATGACCGCGGCCCGGCTCACCCGAGACATCACGAAAAGTCTCTACATAATGCCCGCCCTCCGGATGAGGCTGCATTTTGAGCATTTGGCGAATTTGTGCAGCATCAAGTTCGTTCATTTTACACTCCGAAACCGGTCATTTTTCTTACTCTGCCCTATTCACCAATTGCCTCCAAGGCGCAAATAGTCTTTGTTGCATGGGGCTATGGAGTGTGAACCAAATGCACAATGACATCGTTGAGATGCGTGCCTTTTATCAATCCGCATTGGGCCAGCGTGCAAATCATGCTTTGGCGACGGCACTGATGAGGATTTGGGAGCCGATAGCGAATGAACGGCTGGTTGGCATTGGCTATACACGCCCATGGCTAGAGCGCTTTGAACCAGATACCCAAGTGGCCATGTCGTTCATGCTTGCTGCGCAAGGTGCAGCCCGATGGCCGCGCCAGGGCCCTTCCCGCACCGCCTTGGTATTTGATGAAGAGTTGCCTCTGATGGACAGCTCCATTGATCGCATTCTTGCCATTCATTCACTCGAGCATGCTGAAAACCCACGCGAGACGCTGATGGAGTTCTGGCGTGTATTGGCGCCCAACGGCCGTTTATTGATCGTCGTACCCAACCGGCGCGGCGTATGGGCGCGTGTTGAAACCACCCCGTTCGGTACTGGCCGACCCTTTTCGCGCGGACAATTGCTAAAATTGCTCCGGGAAACCAACTTTACCGCTTCAGCTGAAACAGAAGCGCTGTTTTTCCCACCCAGTCGACGTTTTCTGGCGGTAAAAATGTCGAGCAAGATCGAGAGGTTTGGGCTCAATTTCTGGCCGATGTTCGGCGGTGCCATCATCATTGAGGCGCAAAAGCGCATGTATCAGGGGCTCCCGGTTGCAGAACGACAGTCACGCCGCGTTTTTGTCCCCGCACTCGCACCGCAGGGCCTCAACAGGAAGTAAAGTTCCTGTACGCAGCAAAAGCATGATGATTCACTTTGCTTTTCCATCAACTTGATCTTAAAAAACAGCAACTTCCTTGAAACCGAGTTCGGCTAATGGACGGCAAATTGCAAAACAATCCGCAACGGCTCACCGAATTGCGTGGAAAAATCGATGCTGTTGATGAATCCATTCATCACCTGCTGATGCAGCGGGCCAACGTCATCGACGAACTCATCAAGGTCAAGGGGGCGGCAACAAAGAAGGGCGCTGCATTTTGGCCGGGTCGTGAGGCCAGCATGATGTCAACGCTCGCACAGCGTCACACTGGTTCCTTGCCCTTGGGTATGGTCGTCCATATTTGGCGGGATATCATTTCGACATTTACTTATTTGCAGGCCAACTACACGGTGCATCTCAGCGGCCAAGGCGACACCGATGTGATTCGAGACATGGCGCGTTTCCAGTTTGGTTTCACCGTGCCATTTCAATCCCACACGGACGCCCAATCAGCCCTTCAGGCTGCCATTGATGAGGGCAACGCGCTGGTTGTATTGGCCTTGAGTGGACAAAGCTGCTGGTGGCAGCATCTGAACAGTGCCAATGGCTTCGGCATTATGGCCCGTTTGCCGGTGATCGGCACTGGGAAACCGCAGCTTGACGCATTTGTTGTCGCCCCCCCGATCTCCGATCCCGTACCATTTGATTGGCGCGCCTATACTGGAACAATTGCCGACCAAAACCAGCTCGACGATTGGACCGGTGGTGAAACTCTTGCAATCGAGCCAGGCGATGACGGCAAGCTGCATGCGCTTATCGCAATTGCAGAAGGCGGCACTGCGCCAAAGAGCCTGCTCGACATTCGGGCCGTTGGAGGGTATTTCGCTCCGGTAGCTCAATCAGGTTAAGCCTGCTCAATTGGATTCTCGTTATGCGTTCTCAATCGGCCGATCGGCCACATCCACGTGATGGAGTGCTAAAAATCAATGCCTACGTACCGGGCAGCGACAAGGCCAATCCAAACGTCAAATTGTACAAGCTCTCATCAAATGAGACCCCCATTGGCCCGAGCCCCGCTGCAATAGATGCGTATGAGCAGGTCGCAAAGAACCTGGCGATCTACCCCGATGGTTCCTCCTCAGCGCTGCGACAGGCCATTGCAAAGGCACACGGATTAAATGCGCAAAACATATTGTGTTCAAATGGCTCGGACGAACTATTGGGCTTGCTTGCAAATATCTATCTGGGGCCAGGCGATGAAGGCATATTCACCGAGCATGGGTTCTTGGTCTACAAGATCCAAATTCTGGCAGCTGGTGCAACTCCCGTAGTCGTGCCTGAAACCGACCTGTGTGCCAGCGTGGATGCGATTCTGGATGCAGTCACAGAACGCACCAAGATTGTCTTTCTGGCTAATCCCAATAACCCCACCGGCACCTATGTGAGCGACTCTGAGGTGCGGCGATTGCAGGAAAATCTGCCACCTAATGTGCTTTTGGTCATTGATGCCGCCTATGCAGAATATGTCCGTCGTAACGATTATGCCGCAGGTATAGAACTTGTATCGGCAAACCAGAACGTTGTGATGACACGAACATTCTCCAAAATTCACGGCCTTGCTGCACTCCGGATCGGTTGGATGTATGCGCCCGAGCACGTTGTTGATGCCGTCAACCGGGTCAGGGGTCCTTTCAATGTCAACGCTGCCGCCATAGCGGCGGGTGCAGCTGCCATTTCAGATCGAGCCCATGTGGACAAGGCAATCGAGCATAACGAAACTTGGCTGCCCAAGCTTACCCAGGCATTTGAGAATATTGGTTTGAAAGTGACACCCAGCGTCGGCAATTTCCTATTGGTCCATTTCCCCGATGACCAGTCTGAGAAAAGCGCCAAGGCGGCCAACGAATTTCTGATCGATCGCGGATTTGTTCTGCGCTTGGTCGGAGCCTATGGCTTGCCCAATGCCTTGCGTATGTCTGTCGGCACTCAAGAGGCCAATCAAGGTGTCATCGTGGCACTAACCCAATTCATGAAGAACGACTGACACATGCCTCTTTCACAACCCATGTTTGACCGTGTTGCGCTCATTGGTATCGGCTTGATCGGCTCCTCCCTTGCCCGCGTGATGCGTCGTGAAAACATCGCGCGCGAAATATTCATTTCGACTCGCAGCAAAGATACGCTCGAACGCGCGCGTCAACTTGAACTGGGCGATGCGTATTTTGCGATGGCCTCGGAGGCCGCCAAAGACGCAGACCTTGTCGTCATTTCGGTGCCCGTAGGGGCATCAGGCAGCGTCGCCAAGGCGATTGCGCCAAACCTCAAATCAGGAGCAATCGTCACGGATGTAGGTTCCACCAAGACGTCTGTGATCGCACAAATCCAGCCCGAATTGCCGGAAAACGTCCACTTTGTACCCGGCCACCCCATTGCCGGTACCGAGTATTCCGGCCCAGACTCAGGTTTCGCCGCGTTGTTTGAAGACCGGTGGTGCATTCTGACCCCACCTGATGGCACAGATGAAAACGCGGTCAAAATGCTGGCCAATTTCTGGCACGCATGCGGGTCCGATGTTGAACTCATGGACGCGGCACACCACGATCAGGTGCTGGCCCTGGTGTCGCATCTGCCACAGCTAATCAGCTACAACATCGTTGCGACGGCCTCCGACTTTGAGGATGTCTCCAAGGCCGAAGTTATCAAGTACTCAGCGTCCGGCTTTCGTGACTTTACGCGCCTGGCTTCATCAGATCCGACGATGTGGCGCGATGTGTGTCTACACAACAAGGAAGCAGTCTTGGAAATGCTGGCACGGTTTTCTGAGGATCTTTCCTCTTTGCGGGCCAGCATTCGGCGGGGAGATGGCGACTCACTGTTTGACCTATTCAGTAAGACGCGTTCAATTCGGCGATCAATTATCGAAGCTGGACAAGACATCGATGCGCCAAACTTCGGTCGAACACCCATGGACGAAGAAGACTAAAGCGGTGGGATTGTGCCAATCGGTATGAGGCCCAATCTTGCTTGCCCCGCATCTATTGTAATCTCTAACTCAATTTCGTCCTGATTTTCCCCCTTGCGCGGTTGACCGTTTGCAAAGGCGGTGATCAGCGCGGCCGCATCAGGCAGCGCCTGTGTTAGGGTGCTCGACACGGCATCAACATCAATAACACGCACACTCAAGGTTCCACTCACTAGACCATTCTCAGCCACATTGATCGGCCCGGAGGCCAAAATGCCGCGATCTGGATTGAGCAGCAGTGCAAGACGGTTCAATTGAATATCAAACCCTCGCAATGATTGCCGTGTACCGAGCA
>JAHEJF010000128.1 GCA_024639025.1 Ahrensia sp.
AGGGATCAACTCAAGGAGCTGGAACTGGAGACCGAGCGGGGTGTGATCAGTGCCGCGGATGCCAAGCAGGCACATGCGGAAATTGCCCGGCGACTGCTGGCCACCCAGGAAAAGCTCAATGCCGTTGCCGAAACAGCCAGCACCGATGCTCGGCGGAAGTTCGGAAACCTCTTTATTGCATCCATCGCCCTGATCTTTGTTCCAGTGATCACGGCGCTGACATACGCAACGCTTGGGTCGCCCTCTATGGAGGCCCAACCCCTTCAAGCAAGGTTGGAGGCAGTGCGGCAGGCGGATCGCGCGTCTGCTCAGGAAGCCGATCAGCTTCGAGCGCTTGTTGCCCGTGCTGAAGCACATTTGCAGTCAAATCCGGAAGATGGACGCGGTTGGGATGTGCTGGCCCCGATTTATTTTCGACTGGGCGAAGGGGAAAAAGCGCGCCATGCCTACGAAAGCGCAATTCGCTTGTTGGGCGAAGACGCGACGCGCCTTGCCGGGTTGGGTGAGCTTGAAGTTGCCATGGCTGGTGGGGTTGTACGCCCAGAGGCGAGGGCTCTGTTTGAAAATGCTGCGCAATTGGATCCCAATGATGCACGAAGCCGGTTTTTCATTGGATTATCAGAGGCGCAATCCGGAAACACGCTAGAAGCAAGCCGCATTTGGCAATCGATTGCACAAAATTCAAATGCGGACGAGCAATGGCGTTCTGTTGCTGAACGCCAAATGGCTGCCCTGGAGCAAATCGAACCTCAGAGCGGCATTGGCGCTCCGCCGATAAACCAGGAAACCATGAGGGAAGCACAAACAATGCAATCCGAGGATCGTCAGGCAATGATCCAGGGCATGGTTTCACAACTCGATAGCAGGTTGGCAGAGCAAGGTGGCAGCGTTGAAGAATGGCAAAGGCTTATTCGCGCGAGAATTGTTCTGGATCAAAAAGAAGATGCTATGTTGGCTCTACAAAGGGCACTCGAAGCATTCGCAGATGATCAGGAGAAGGCGGAACTGATTCGTTCATTTGCGGCTGAGTTGAACTTGTCTATTGGAGGTTCACAGACACAATGACACGCAAACAAAAGCGATCTGTTGTGATATTTGGCGCGCTCGGCGTACTTGCGCTCGCTGTGGCGCTTGTTCTCTCCGCACTGGGAGAGCAGGTAACATTTTTCCGAACACCATCAGATTTGATGGCAGGCAGTGAAGACAATTCCGGCCGCATGAGGCTCGGTGGTCTTGTTGTTGTGGGGTCCGTTGACAATTCAGCGGGAAATCAGGTCAAGTTTTCCGTTGAAGACGTAAACCATGAAATTGAGGTCGTTTATGCCGGCATACTTCCGGATTTGTTTCGTGAAGGCCAGGGGATCATAGCAGAGGGCACGCTTTCGGCCGATGGCATCTTCTTAGCGGATACTGTTTTGGCCAAACACGATGAAACCTATATGCCGCGCGAGGTGGCAGAGAGCTTGAAGGAACAAGGATTCTGGAAGGGTGATGAGCAGCAATGATCGTTGAGCTTGGTCATTACGCGCTGGTCTTGGGTTTTGCGCTTGCGCTGGCGCAAATGCTGGTGCCCTTCGTCGGCCTGCGCAACAATGATGCACGTTTTATCGCCGTCGCCCCCTCTCTTTCCATCGTTGTATTCATCGCCATATCGATCGCATTTGCTGCCCTGACATGGGCCTATGTTGTATCGGATTTCTCGGTGAAGAATGTTTGGGAGAATTCGTTTTCAACCAAGCCTCTGCTGTATAAATTCACCGGCGTCTGGGGCAATCATGAAGGCTCCATGCTGCTTTGGGTGCTCATTTTGGCCCTGTTTGGCGCCCTTGTTGCCATTTTTGGCAACAATTTGCCGCCGCGTCTCAAAGCGGGCGTTCTGGCAACGCAGGGCACAATCACGGCAGCATTCACCGCATTCTTGCTCCTCACATCAAACCCCTTCATCAGGCTTGTTCCTGCACCCATTGAAGGACGAGATCTCAATCCGATATTGCAAGACATCGGTCTGGCGATCCATCCGCCGCTTCTGTATCTGGGCTATGTCGGGTTTTCCATTTGCTTTTCATTTGCGATCACGGCTCTGATCGAAGGGCGCATTGACGCTGCGTGGGCGCGTTGGGTACGTCCGTGGACGCTAACAGCGTGGCTGTTTCTCACAGCTGGAATATCGATGGGCTCTTATTGGGCCTATTACGAACTGGGCTGGGGCGGCTGGTGGTTCTGGGACCCAGTTGAAAATGCGTCCTTCATGCCTTGGCTCATCGGCACGGCCTTGCTCCATTCGGCATTGGTCATGGAAAAGCGCGAAGCCATGAAAGTATGGACAATTTTATTGTCTATTCTGGCCTTTTCATTTGCACTGCTTGGCACATTCCTTGTCCGCTCGGGTGTGCTGACTTCAGTCCACTCCTTTGCAACCGACCCGACAAGGGGATTGTTTATTCTCGCCATTCTGATCGCGTTTATCGGTGGTGCATTGATCTTGTTCGGCTTGCGCGCGTCGACATTGCGCAATGGCGGCATGTTCCATCCGATATCTCGGGAAGGCGCGCTGGTTCTCAACAATCTGTTTTTGACGACAGCTACCGCCACTGTCTTTGTCGGCACTCTCTATCCATTGTTCATCGAGGCATTGTTCGGTGAAAAGATTTCGGTCGGTGAACCCTACTTCAACATGACCTTTGGGCCCTTGATGATCCCGCTGTTGATTGCAGTCCCGTTTGGTCCATTCCTGGCCTGGAAACGTGGCAATCTATACGGTGCTTTTGAGCGTCTTTGGGTCGCTGCCGGTCTCTCGCTGCTTGTGGCTCTGGTCTTTGCCTATGTCCTCTACCAGGCCCCAATTCTTGCCAGCTTTGGCATTGCGCTGGCTTTCTGGCTGATTTTTGGGGCAATAGCCGATATTTGGGCCAAGGCAGGATTACCTAAAGCAAAGCCGGCTGTGGCATGGGCGCGGCTTAAAGGCTTACCACGATCTTCTTGGGGAACAGCGTTGGCCCACGCCGGCGTCGGCATCACAACGCTGGGCATTGTTTCGGTAACAACATTCGAACAGGAAACTGTGCTCACCATGGCGCCGGGAGAAACAACGCAATTTGTCGGCTATGACATGCGTTTTGACAGTTTGGAAGCCCGCCAGGGACCAAACTTTGTTTATGATCATGCTGTTTTCACCATCTCCAAGGAAGGCCAAACGATAGGTGTTGTGGAGCCTGAAAACCGTGTCTATGTGGCAAGTCGCATGCCAACCACTGAAGCGGGCATCATGACAATGGTGTTCAATCAATACTATGTATCATTGGGCAACAAGATCGAAGGGACAGACCAGATTGTGGTTCGAGTTTGGTGGAAGCCGATGGTTACACTGATCTGGTGGGGAACGGTTTTCATGACGATTGGCGGCGTTGTTTCTCTCAGTGATCGGCGCTTACGAATAGGCGCCCCCAAAAAGATCAAACCGCGGCGCGTGGACGTGGTCGTTGGCGGGCCTGCCCAGTGACATCCATCAGAGCATTTCTTTTTGTTTTCTTGACTTCGATTGCCTGTGTGCCGGCATTGGCGGTCAATCCTGACGAAATTTTGCCCGACCCTGCACTTGAACAACGTGCTCGCGACATTTCGGCCAATTTGCGATGCCTTGTTTGCCAAAACCAGTCGATCGATGATTCAGACGCCCAACTCGCGCGCGACTTGCGGGTGCTGGTGCGGGAAAGACTGGTTGCCGGAGAATCCAATGAGCAAATCATGGACTATGTCGTTGGCCGCTACGGCGAGTTTGTGCTTCTGCGCCCAAGTTTTTCAATGAAGAACTTGGTGCTTTGGGGAACACCGGTTCTTGTACTCCTGATCGGGGGCATCGCTGCGTTTTCATATAGTCGCCGGCAGGCAACGCCAACAGGCGTATTGTCGCTTTCGGCAGAAGAAGAAGCGCGATTGAACAAATTGCTCGATGAACAGGATAACTCCGAGCAGTAACTGCGAACTCTCAAATGTTTTACGTGCAGTTGAGCGCCATCCTCGCTAGTTTGCCCCTCCAACACTGAGGGATAGCAAATGGCTACTGAAAAGCGTGAATTTAAATCTGCAAATGGAGAGTTGTTGGCGGCTCGTTTCGATCGGCCCGACGGCGAGATCAGGGGTTATGCGCTGTTTGCGCATTGCTTCACCTGCACCAAGGACATCCTGGCCGCACGTAGTATTGCAAACAACTTGTCACGCCTGGGTGTTGCCGTCCTCCGGTTTGATTTTACCGGTTTGGGTTCCAGTCAGGGAGAATTTGCCAATACAAGTTTCGCTTCCAACGTGGAAGACCTTGTCAAAGCAGCCGAGTACATGCGCGATCAGGGAGAAGCACCGTCGATCTTGATTGGCCATTCGCTCGGCGGCGCCGCAGTTCTGGCTGCGGCGACCGAGATTGCCGACGTGAAGGGCGTCGTGACCATCGGCGCGCCATCAGACGCCGAGCATGTGCTGCACATGTTTGATGATCAGATCAAGGAAATCGAAGAGCAGGGTGTCGCAGAAGTCGTTCTGTCAGGGCGAAAGTTCAAAATTGGCAAACAATTCATCGAGGCTGCTCGGGAAACGCGTCTGACGGATCGCATTGCCAAGATACGCGCCTCGTTGCTGGTTCTTCATTCGCCAATCGATCAGACTGTCGGCATCGAAAACGCCACACGGATTTTCCAGGCCGCCAAGCACCCAAAATCTTTTGTCTCGCTGAGCGATGCGGACCATCTTTTAACCCGTGAATCAGATTCAGAATTTGCGGCCGAAATGATTTCCGCCTGGGCTTCCCGGCTGTTGCCGAAGGATCAACCCCAGGGCCTGGAAGCAATCGAGCACGTGCGCGTCAAGGAAACGCGTGACAGCAAGTTTCAGAACACGGTGCAGGCGGGAATACACCGTCTGTTTGCTGATGAACCCGCATCTGTGGGCGGAACAGACACGGGGCCCAGTCCCTACGATTTCTTGAGTGCGGCGCTCGGCGCGTGCACCTCCATGACATTGCGCATGTATGCCGACTTCAAGAAAATTGATCTCGGCGCTGTGACCGTGGATGTGTCGCATGACAAGGTACATTACAAAGACTGTCAGGAATGCACCGAGGGTGAGCAATCCCAAAAGGGCAAGATTGACCGTTTCGAACGTCGCATTTCAATTGAAGGTGAGGTATCGGCCGAGATTGCCGACAAGATCGAGGAGATCGCCAATAAGTGCCCCGTTCACAGAACACTGGAGCAAAACTCAAAGGTCATCACAATCGTTGAGAACTAAGGGTTTCCGGCTTCAATTGTGGCCCAATAGTGGCCCTAACATTACCAATATTTCACACAATGGAAAGGTTGCAGCAATCTGAGCTGCTCTATCTGTTCTTCTACCGACTTTTTGGTGCGTCTATACAACAATCACTAGAGGTAGAATATGACAACCATTTCAAAATCACTTTCCCGAACTCTGCTGGCTGCCGCGATCGTTGGTGCTGGATTTACGGGTGTGGCTGCCACCACATCAACACCAGTACTTGCCGATCCGGTTCAACTCGATGCGCCGTCCATACCCGGCTTTGCCGACGTGGTGGAGGCGGTTTCGCCCGCTGTTGTTTCGGTTCGGGTCAAATCGAACGTCCGTCCGGTTTCTGACCAGAGAGGACAGTTCAATTTTGATCCGCGCGGCGACTTTGAAGATCAAATGCGCCGTTTCTTTGGACCACGCGATCGCTTCGAAAACAGGAACCGCAACCGCGGCGAACGCTTTCAGCGCGCCCGTCCCATCTCCCAGGGCTCTGGCTTTTTCATTTCCGATGATGGTTTCGTGGTCACCAATAGCCACGTGATCGACAATGGTACCGAGTTCTCCGTCGTTCTCAACGATGGAACAGAACTTGATGCGCAATTGATTGGAAAAGATCGGCGTACAGACCTGGCCGTCCTGAAGGTCGATGATGATCGCACCTTTACCTACGTTACATTCGCGGATGAAAGCGATGTTCGCATCGGCGATTGGGTTGTCGCAGTTGGCAATCCGTTCGGCCTGGGCGGCACTGTGACTGCAGGCATCCTGTCTGCGCGCGGTCGCGATATCGGCGCAGGACCCTATGACGACTTC
>JAHEJF010000129.1 GCA_024639025.1 Ahrensia sp.
CTTCATCTAAAGTCGGTTCCCGTTAACCAAGATTAACAAATCTCTGAGGCAATGCGTTACTTCGTGGGCGCCCCGGTTGTAAAGTGCCGATGGGGGTGTTGCCTTATCTTGGCCGGAATTTGTCGTTTCTCTGTTGGGGCTGGGGTTTAGTAATGATTGGCAGGTACCCATGAATGTAAGCGTAATTACCGAGTTAGACCGCTTAGACGCAACTAGTTGGCCCCCAGAATCTACAGCTGAAACAAACAGTTCAAGCCATTTGAGGGCCATCGAATTCGAACTCGCGTTGGGCACAGAAGACCTGCGTGCAAATGGATTTACTGCCTGCATTGAAACTGCAGCCAAGGCTTCAGACTTTACACCCCTGTTCAACATTCCGGCAGTGCCGGGACATGATTGGCAACGGCTTGCTGCCGTTGGCGCCGTTGATAATGGCAAGCCCGTGTTTGTCTTTGTAGCGCTAAATGATGCAGGTGACCGGATTGAAATTCAGCCGGACATGTCAGGTGCGCCGCATATTCTGGCGTTTGCCGAAGCCTATTTCCAGTTGATGTTGTGTCAGTCATCCGTCAGCGAGGCAATTGCAGACTGAGCTGCAGCAAGTCGCGCTATCGGAACGCGGTAAGGTGAGCAAGAAACATAGTCGAGTCCGAGATCTTCACAAAACGCGATGGATGTCGGGTCACCGCCATGCTCACCCGTGATTCCCAGCAATATATCGGGTCGGGAATTCCTGCCCTTGTCGGTGGCAAGGCGCATCAGTTCACCCACTCCCTCAATGTCCAAATTGATGAACGGATCGAGTCCGATCACGCCCTTCTGCAAATAGGTGTTCAGGAAGGTCGACGCATCATCGCGGGATATGCCCAAGGTTGTTTGCGTCAAGTCGTTGGTGCCGAATGAAAAGAAGTCTGCCGATTCAGCAATGAAATCAGCCCGGATCGCCGCGCGCGGCAGCTCGATAACGCTGCCCACCAGATAGTCTATCGTTTGTTCCTGCTCTCGCATGACGTCAGCTGCGATGGTATCAATATGTGAGCGCAGGAATTGCAACTCAGCAACATAGGAGACGAGCGGCACAACGATTTCGGGCACCACTGGTTCTCCGGTCTCCTTGCCAGCAAGTATGGCTGCCTCAAAAATCGCGCGGGTCTGCATTTCGGCGATTTCGGGATAGCATATGGCGAGCCGCACACCACGATTGCCCAGCATGGGATTGATTTCGCGCAGTTCTTCGGCGCGCCGGACAAGCCGGTCTACATCGATACCCAGCCTTTTGGCACTGGCAACCAGATCTTCTTCGCTCTTAGGCAGGAAGTCATATAGCGGCGGGTCCACCAACCGAATGGCGACAGGTTGACCCTGCATTATTTCAAACAGTTCGATAAAATCATCGCGCTGCATGGGCAACAATTTGTCGAGCGCAGACCGTCGCTCCTCGGCTGTATCTGCGATGATCATCTCGCGCATCACGTCAGCCCGATCACCCTCGGTGAACATGTGCTCGGTGCGACAAAGCCCGATGCCGTCAGCGCCAAATTGACGCGCTACAATCGCTTCCTTGGGCGAATCTGCATTCGTGCGCACTTTCATGCGGCGTTCGGCGTCACTCCATTCCATGAGTGTTGCAAAATCCCCAGCCAGCTTGCTCTGGACCATCGGCAATTCGCCTTTCAGCACTTCACCCGCATTGCCATCGATTGTGAGCAAATCACCTTCTCGCAAGGTCATGCCGCCAGCGACCAGCGCCTTGTTGTGTGGGTCGATGCGCAACCCGCCTGCACCGGTGATGCAAGGCTTGCCCATGCCTCTGGCTACCACCGCCGCATGGCTGGTTGTACCACCGCGTGATGTCAAAATGGCCACCGACGCATCCATGCCGTGTATGTCATCGGGACTGGTTTCCGGGCGGATCAGAATAACCGGCTTGCCTGCTGCCTTGGCTGCAACTGCATCGGTTGAAGAGAACACAATTTGTCCGCTTGCAGCACCCGGCGATGCAGGCAGACCGCGCGCAATAATTGTGCGCTCGGCAGCAGGATCAATGGCCGGGTGCAACAACTGATCAAGAGAGGAAGCATCGACACGCATCAATGCATTTTTGCGTGTGATCACGCCGGCGTCTGCCATTTCGATAGCAATTCGAATTGCCGCAGTCGCAGTGCGTTTGCCGGCGCGGGTTTGCAGCAGCCAGAGCTTTCCGTTTTCGACTGTGAATTCAACATCTTGCATATCACCAAAATGCTGTTCGAGATCATCTGCCAAGCGCATCAGAACACTGTAGGCGTCGGGCATTCGCTCCTGCATGGAAGCGCCCGGCTTGTCTTCGATGGCACTAAGCGGATCGGGGGTGCGAAAGCCCGCGACAACATCTTCACCCTGGGCGTCGGCGAGAAATTCACCATAGAGTTTGTTCTCACCGGTGGATGGATTGCGCGTGAAAGCCACACCCGTCGCTGAATTCTGACCGGAATTGCCAAACACCATGGCCTGAATGGTTACTGCGGTGCCCCACTCTTCGGGGATGTTATGCAGTGCACGGTAGGTCGCCGCGCGCGGATTTCCCCAACTCTTGAACACCGCCATCACTGCACCCCATAATTGTTCATGGGGATCCTGCGGAAAGCTCTCATCCATCTCGTCAATAATGGCAGCCTTATAGGCCTGAACAATGCCAATCAATGCGGCCGCGCTGAGCTCATTGTCACGGGCGGCACCCTCATTTTCCCGTGCGCCGTCCAGAATGTCCTCAAACAGGCTGTGATCAAGGCCCATTACCACTATTGCATACATCTGAATGAACCGACGATACGTGTCGTAGGCAAAGCGCTCGTCTCCGGTAAAGCGGGCCAGCGCCTCAACAGTTGCATCGTTGAGACCCAAATTCAGCACCGTGTCCATCATGCCAGGCATGGATGCACGTGCTCCGGATCGGACAGAGACCAGAAGCGGGTTTTCAAGGTCGCCAAATTTCTTCGCGCTCATCATCTCGCAATATTTCATTGCCGCGTTGACTTGTTCGCGTACCCGCTCGGGTATAGCCCGTTCTTTCAGTGCCCGATTGCAGGCATCGGTTGTGATGGTAAAACCCGGCGGCACAGGTAGTCCGATGCGGCTCATTTCGGCCAGATTGGCGCCCTTGCCGCCCAGAAGCGCGACATCAGCGCTGGAGCCTTCCGCCATGCCGCCGGCAAATGTGTAAACCCATTTTCGCATCGTGTTGGTATTCTACATCCGGTTTACAAGCGGCGCGTGGCACCAGGAATTGCCAGTATATGGGTCAAAAGTCTCCGGCGCTAGGTCACCGGGGGACCGGCGCTAAAATATCAGCAAACTTAACTGGCTTCGCGCAGATCTTCGGCCTGCTGCAAATCGACCGAGACCAGTTGGCTGACACCCTGCTCTTTCATGGTGACGCCGAACAAACGATCCACGCGTGCCATGGTGATCGGATTGTGCGTGATTATCACAAAACGCGTATCGGTTTCCTTGCTCATCTGGTCCATCAGATCGCAGAAACGCTCGACATTATGGTCATCAAGTGGCGCATCAACCTCATCGAGCACACAGATCGGCGCCGGATTGGTCAGGAAGACTGCAAAGATCAGCGCCATGGCAGTCAATGCCTGCTCTCCACCGGACAAGAGCGTCATGGTTTGCGGCTTCTTGCCGGGTGGTCGGGCCACGATTTCCAGTCCGGCCTCCAGCGGATCATCGCTTTCAACCAATTGCAGTTCGGCGGTACCGCCACCAAACAGGTGCGTAAACAACTTTTTGAAATGCCCTTGCACATCCTCAAACGCAACCAGAAGGCGCTCACGGCCTTCCTTGTTCAGTGATGAGATCGCTGAACGGAGTTCGGCAATTGCCTGAACAACATCTTCGCGTTCCTGGGTGATTAGGCCAAAGCGCTCGGCAAGTTCGGTTTGCTCTTCCTCGGCGCGCAAGTTCACTGCGCCCAGGCGTTCCCTTTCAATTTTGAGGCGCTCAAGGCGTTTTTCGGTCGGGTCCACCTCGGGCAACGCATCATCTGCCGACAGGCCGGTATGTTCAAACGCCTTGTGCGGCTGACAATTAAGCGTCTCCGCGATGCGATTTTCGACATCGGTGCGACGCTCGGTGGCAGCGGCCAGACGTTCTTCGGCGCGGGCGCGCCCTTCGCGAGAGGTGGAAAGGTCCTGGATGGTGGTTGTCGCAGCCTTGTCAGCCTCTGCCGCTACCGATTCAGCCTTGGCCAGTTGATCGGCAGCTTCCTGACGGCTTGCCTCAGCAACCTCGATTTCAGCAACCAGTGCACGGTGTTTGCTCTCCAACTCACCGGGACTGTCGGCAAGTTCCTCGAGCAGCCTTTCGGTTTCGGTCCGGCGATCTTGCAAGATCTGGATCTGTCTTTGAGCATTCGTCCGACGGGTATTCCAACTTGCTCGCTCTGCCTGAATTGAAGACAGGCGTTGTCGGCGGGCCTCGCCTTCCCGCGCCAATCCCTGATGTTCGGCGCGCACTTCAGCCAGTTCAGCCCGGTCTTTGGCAACAGTTGCCTGCAGGCTTTCCAATCGCGCATCGAACGATGTTACTTTGGGTTCGGAAATCAACGCAGCTTCAGCTTCGTTGACGATGCCGATAGCCTCGTCAAGATCGTTTGCAATCCGCGAGATTGACTCGTTTAGAACGTCGCGACGACGGGCCAACTCGCCCGAAGAACGTTCAGCAGCGGCGAGTTCTTCACGAGCGGTGCGCGCAATATTCTGTTTTTCTTTCAATATATTACGGGCATTTGCTTCAGTGGAAACAGCGCTCTTGGTTGCTTCTTCAGCGGTTGCCACCCGGTCTTCACAAGACGTCTTTGCCTTGGTTGCGACAACAATCTCAGCATCCAGTTCGGTCAGGCGGTTTTTCTGCGCCAGCCGTTGTGCTGCCGCTGTCGGTGCATCAGCTGCGGCGCGGTAACCATCCCAACGCCACAGCGCGCCATCACGTGTCACCAAGCGCTGGCCAGGTGCCAGTGCCGCACTCAGTTTTGCACCGTGTGCTTCATCATCAACAAGGCCGATCTGCGCCAATCGGCGGCCCAATGCATTGCTGCCGCGGACATGATCGCTAAGGGCAACCACACCTTCGGGCAGCGCGGGATCGGCCGACGATATCTCGGCGCCTGCGAAATGAACGCCTGCACCTGCATCTGTGGACACATCAAGATCATCACCCAGCGCCGCACCCAGTGCTGTTTCAAACCCCTTGTCCACTTTGAGCTCTTCGATGACTGCCGGGAACAGATCGCCACCGCCTGCATTGACCAGCTTCGCAATGGTTCTCGCTTCGGCCTCGAGCACATTGAGTGCATCACGGGCGGCGCTCAGCTCCGGGCGCAGGTCGGATTCTGCAGCGCGCGCAAGCGCTACTTTGCTTTCCGCATCAAGGACCGATTTTTCGGCCTCCACAATGGCGTTCTCAGATGCTGCAACCGCGGCTTGTTTTTCGGCCGGATCGGCAAGCGCACCGATTTTCTCGTTCAGCGAAACCAATTCGGTTTCGACATTGCGTTTTTGACCCTCGAGGCGATCCCTGCGGTCGCCCGCTTCTGAAATGCGGCGTTGCAATTGCGTTCTAAGCGCCTGCGCTTCGGCGCGCTCAGCAGTGAGTTTCGCCAATTCAGACTCAGATCCCTCCGATCGGGTTTTGGCCTGGTCCACTTCGGCCGCCACAGATGCTTCACGCGCCGCAGCACCTTCTTCCTGTGCTTTGAGCGTTTGCTCTTCCTCGGCCAAGCGTGAGAGTATGTCGGCGTTCTCCAAAACCATCCGATCTTCGCGACCAATGTCTTCGGCCAGTTGAGCAATGCGCTGTTCATATTCCGCTTTTCGCGCACGAAGGCGGCTTGCTTCGGTATCAAGCTGATCGCGTGCAATCGTCAAGCGTTGCAATGTCGCGGCAGCGGCCATTTCAGCCTCTCGCAACGGTGGCAGTGCTTTCTGCGCGATCCCCTGGAGCCTTGCAGCCTCCATTTGCAGCTGGGCGCGCTCGGCGACCTCGTTCGTGACCTGTGAAAGCACGGATTGCCCTTCGGACTCGGCGCTTTTTGCCTGGATCC
>JAHEJF010000130.1 GCA_024639025.1 Ahrensia sp.
GACGCAATAATTTTGGAGGCGACGGCATATTGTTCTGCCGTAAGCTTCAGCAGCACCTTGAGCAAATCGACCGCAGCGCTTGTGCCTTCGGGCGATTGCGGGGGGCGAGGAACCTTTGGCAAATCATCACGATCCAAAGCTTTGGCGCGAGCCACGCAATCCAAGATAGCCTGACTGGCGGCAGATTTTTCAAAGCCTTTATGCAATGTACGCAGCCGGCCCAAGCCCCTGGTATCGACCGGTTGGCTTTGCGCGATCTCGTAAATCGCATCGTCCTTGATGATCCTGTTACGCGGCACATTTTTTTCGCGCGCCTGGCTTTCACGCCATTGCGCCAAGTTTTTCAAGATTGCAAATTCGATGGGTTTCTTGATGCGTAGTTTGAGCCGCTTCCAGGCATCTTCCGGTGCCGGGTCGTAAGTTTCCGGGGCAGTCAGAACGGCCATTTCCTCGGTCACCCAGTGGGCTCGCTTCTCTTCTTCCAATTTGGCCTGAAGATGTTTGTACACGTCACGCAAATGCGTGACATCGGCCAGCGCGTATTCCAGCTGCTTCTCGCTCAACGGCCGCAACTTCCAATTGGTGAAACGCAGCGATTTGTCGATATGCCCGCCGGATATCCGCTTCACCAACTGGTCATAGGCAATTGAATCGCCGAAGCCGCACACCATCGCAGCCACTTGGCTGTCAAACATTGGCTCAGGTATGTTCCCGGTCAGTTTGAAGAAAATCTCTACATCCTGGCGTGCGGCATGAAAAACCTTGGTCGTTGTTCTGTCAGCCATCAATGCGTGCAACGGATCCAGATCAATGCCGTCTGCAAGTGGATCAATCAGAACCGCTTCCTCGTCCGATGCTACCTGAACCAGGCAGAGATCTGGCCAGAAAGTGGTTTCCCGGACAAATTCGGTATCAACCGTCACATAATCATGGGTCGCCAGGCGTGCGCATACCTCTTTCAGAGTTTGCGTATCGTTGATTGTTTGTAAGCTCATAGCTCGAGGTCTTTAACGAAGCTTGATGCGAATGTCGAACCGTTTGGCATTGTCATGGCGATTCAAGCCTGACAATTGCGAAATCATTACAAATTGCCGCCAAAATGTGCTTTTCCCAACAGCTTCATTGCATTGTCGGCAAAGCTGAATTAAGCGGTCCTCTCAAACAAATCAAAAGCATTGAAGGCATTTCATCATGCACCGTTATCGCAGTCATAACTGTGGCGCACTACGCAAGTCTGACGCCGGCAACACAACACGTCTGTCCGGTTGGGTCCACCGTGTTCGCGACCATGGTGGCGTGCTGTTTATCGACCTGCGCGACCATTATGGTATTACCCAGGTGGTCGCCGATCCGGACTCGCCCAGCTTTTCGACTGCAGAGCAGGTCCGTGGTGAATGGGTGATCCGCATCGACGGCGATGTTAAGCCGCGCAGCGACGACACTGTGAACCCCAATCTTCCCACAGGGGATATCGAGGTCTACGCTCGCGAAATCGAAGTGCTGTCGAAAGCCGAAGAGCTGCCATTGCCAGTTTTTGGCGAGCCTGATTATCCTGAAGACATTCGCCTCAAATACCGCTTCCTAGATTTGCGCCGGGAAAGCTTGCACAGCAACATCATGCAGCGCACACGCATCATCGCCAAAATGCGCGAAGAGATGACCAAGATCGGATTCACAGAGTTTTCTACGCCAATTCTGACAGCGTCTTCGCCCGAAGGCGCGCGTGACTTTCTTGTGCCGAGCCGTATTCATGGCGGAGAGTTTTATGCCCTGCCGCAGGCACCTCAGCAATACAAGCAGCTCATCATGATGAGCGGTTTTGACCGCTATTTCCAAATCGCGCCCTGTTTCCGCGATGAAGACCCCCGTGCAGATCGTTTGCCTGGTGAATTTTACCAGCTCGATCTGGAAATGAGTTTTATTGAGCTGGAAGATATTTTCGACACCATGGAACCGGTAATGCGCAACGTTTTTAAAGCATTTGCCGGTGACAAACCTGTAACCGGGCAATTCCGCCGCATCGCCTATGATGATGCCATCCGAATGTATGGCACCGACAAGCCCGATCTGCGCAATCCGATTGTGATGCAGGATGTGTCAGAGCATTTCCGCGGATCTGGATTCGGCGTTTTTGCCGGTATTCTGGATGCTGATCCAAGCCACCAAGTGTGGGCCATCCCTGTAAAGGGCGCAGGTAGCCGCAAGCATTGTGACCGGATGAATTCCTGGGCACAGAACGAAGGCCAGCCAGGTATGGGTTATATATTCTGGCGTGAGTTGGAGGGCAAATTCGACGCCGCGGGTCCGATTGCCAAGAATATTGGTGGCGAACGCACCGAGGCCCTGCGGCAACAGCTCGGCTTGGAGCTGGGCGATGCGGTCTTCTTTGCTGCCGGCGATCCTGAGAAATTTGCAAGCTTTGCTGGTGCTGCACGCCAGAAGGCCGGAGAAGAGGGCGGTCTGATCGACGAAGATCGTTTTGAACTGTGTTGGATTGTCGACTTCCCATTTTATGAGTGGGATGAAGAAAACAAGAAGGTCGACTTTGCGCACAATCCGTTTTCCATGCCTCAGGGCGGCAAGGAAGCGCTGGATGCGGCAACCACGCAAGAGCAACAGCTCGAACTCAAGGCCTACCAGTATGATTTGGTTTGCAACGGGTTTGAGATTGCCTCAGGCGGTATCCGAAACCACTTGCCCGACACCATGGTGAAGGCATTCGAATATGCCGGCTTGTCCAAGGATGTGGTTGAAGAACGTTTTGGTGGCCTCTACCGCGCTTTCCAATATGGCGCACCGCCCCATGGCGGCATGGGCGCAGGTGTTGATCGCATCGTCATGCTGCTGGTTGGCGCAAAAAACCTGCGCGAAATCACCATGTTCCCGATGAATCAGCAAGCCAGGGATTTGCTGATGGGCGCGCCCAGTGAAGTTGATAACACGCAGTTGCGCGAACTAAATCTGCGCGTGATTCCAACTGTAAAAGACTGATAACAAGACTCTGAAACAAAACAAAAAAACCCGCAATGCCAAAACATTGCGGGTTAATTTTTTACGTGTCAGCGACTACTGGTTCGCAACCACCGTCACGCTCAACAAGTCAATCAACGAAGCGGGGTTGCCCGTTGCTGCACCCATGATTTGTGCCATGGGCACAGGCGCTGCTGGCGCAGCAGCAACAGTCAGGTTCATGGGATCATCCAGATATTGACCAACAGCCGCTGTGGCTTTGGCGGCAAACTCCGGATGCCCCAACTGACCAAGGCCAATCGGCAGCATGCCCTTGGCCAGCGCAACAGTGCTTTCCCGGTTCATACCTTGTTGGCTGCCAAAGAAATCGATCAGCCTGCCTGTCAGCGAATTGTCATCGACAGAGATCGAAATGCCCTGAACATCAAGCTGTTGCATTAGGCCAAGCATGGCCATGCCCATGGCTTGCTCATTGCCCTTCATGGTCTTTTGCATTTCCTGCATGCCGGCCACCAATTGCGGTGTGTATCCGCCGATTTTCAAAGTAAACGACAGATCGGCCGCATCGGTTGCCGAGATTTTAAAAGGCTCGATCGCGGTCAGTCCGCTGTCAGTATCCCAGGTGCCGGCTGCGGTGATGTTGCCGCTGATTGTTTCGTAACCCAGCGCACTCATGGTCGCTTTTGCCTGCGGATTGGGTGCGCTGGAAAAATCAATCGTCATGTCATTGAAACTCATGTCGAATTCCATTGTGCCACCGGGCTCGTAGGGCGAAATATTGACCTCCCCGCCACTCACGGCAAAGGCTGTATTGCCGCCGGGCCCAATGTTGAATTCACCGAATTCAATGCGGCGATAAATCGTGCCTTTCAGCAGCGGGTCTGTTTCAGTTGCACCGGCGATGAAATACCCCTCAATCAGGGCGCCGGCAAAATTGATAGTCATGCCTTCGGCATCGGATTGAAACTGTGGAATGGCCATGCGCGAAACCACATATCCATCATTGGGCGCATCAACCACCCCCTGCAGGGCAAATTGATCAAACTCGAATGATTCCCCTTCACCTACGCCCAATCGAACGCCAGATAGCAGGATATTATCTGAACCATCGTTGACCGCGCTGTCCGCAGTCAGCTCAAGCCCCTGCAACTCAAGTTGTGCTGCAAGGCGGGCAAGCACGTCTTGTGCGTCCACGGCGGCGAACGCAGACGTGGCCATCACCGAGATAATCGCTGTAGCAGCGCTCGTCTTCAAAATTGTCTGAAACATATTGATAGGAATTCCTCTGTTTGCTGCTTTGATCGCGCAGATTTTTAACGTGCCCACTCCTAGGGGCAAGGATACGCCAAGATTCGGAGCCTGCAACCCAATTGTGGAGTAATGTTGTGGTGATCGACCGGCATTGTCATCAAGCCGTTAACAAGATCAAAACGGGCAGGGGCTCGCAAACGCCATTCTTGTACCGTTGGCAGGATGATCGAAGGCGAGATGAGTGGCGTGCAGACACATACGATTATGGGCATGATAGGCAGATTCGTGCGCATAGAGCCTGTCGCCAAGGATGGGATGTCCCATTGATGCGCAATGTACCCGCAATTGATGGGTCCGCCCGGATTTTGGTTTTAGCAACAAAGTGCTCGTTTCGCCGTTTGTCGATTTCAGATGCCATAGGGTTACTGCGCTCTTGCCCTGATCATGATCGACAAGTTGCCGGGGACGGTTTGGCCAATCGCATCTCAGCGGCAGATCAATCTCGCCCTCATTGCCTACCGGATTGCCCCAGACACGCGCAACATAGTGCTTTTCGACATGCCGGGTCTCAAACTGGCTGCCAAGATTGCGACGTGCATCCCGGCTGAGCGCCAGAACAATAAGGCCTGACGTGTCCCAATCCAGGCGATGTGTAATCTCGGCGCCGCCATGATGGGCGGATGCACGCGATTGAAGACAGTCCTGTGCACCCGCTTGCTTGCCGGGCACAGACAACAGCCCGCTTGGCTTGTCGACAACCAAAATTTCGTTGTCCTGATAGATGATCGCCAGCGGCTCGGATGGCGGCTGATAGGGCGGAACAGGTCGCCCGAAAACGGGAAGGTGGACTGTTTGCATAAATTTCACGGAATTTTGTCCGCCATTCTGGCGTTAAATTGTGTGTGTTGCAAGAAAACCCGCTATATAAGGCGGTGTCGAGGGGACGAATCAACGCGGGGCGACATGCATAATTCGCTTAGGAAGAATCTGAGGTGTGTGCCGACGGCATGGCTGAAACTGGTTTTCGTTTGCCTGGTTGCTGTGGTGATGACCGCGCCAGCGCACGCCATGAAAGTCAAGGACGGCATCACCTATGCTTCAGGATTGAAGCTGGATGTCTATCAACCCGAGCGCTCCGGTGGCCTGTTTGGGCGCAAGAGGCCGGTTGTTCTGTACATTCACGGCGGTGGTTGGGTCGTTGGCGATCGCAAGCGCGTCTATAACATGCCGCAATGGCTTACATCCAAAGGCTACGTGTTCGTGGCAATCGATTACCGCAAGATTCCCAAGACCAACATTGATGGCCAGGTGCGCGATGTGACGGCCGCAATTGCATGGACACGGCGCAACATCCGGCGACATGGTGGCGATCCCAACCGGATCGTGTTGATGGGCCATTCCGCCGGCGCGCATCTTTCCGCACTGGTGGCGGCGCAAGGCAAGGCATCTGGATTGCGCGGCATCATACCCAACGACGTGCAGGCCTATGATTTGCTGGCCTACGCGACAAAAAGGGGCTCGATCGGCGCCATGTTTGGCACCGCATTCACCAATGAACCCAAGAACTGGATAAAATGGTCGCCGGCCACCTATGCCCGCAAGACACGCCGAATGCCGCCGCATTTGATTCTGTATTCCCGCAGTCAGGGCGAGCGTCGTCGATCAATTTCGATTGGCTACGCCAATTTGATCAAGGGATTGGGAACACGCACTGAGATCTTTCACGGCACGGCCTATTCGCATGGCGCTATCGCAGCACGACTGGGCAGGAGCGGAGATGCCGCAACCAAGGCCATTGAGCGCTTTCTGGAGAAAGTGACCCGGTAACGGCCGTTCAGAGTCTCAGCTTTCA
>JAHEJF010000131.1 GCA_024639025.1 Ahrensia sp.
ATTACCGACAAGGATCAATGTCCACATAAGCGGCTGCAGCACGGGGATGAGAGCTGTCAGTGTCTCAAGCAGGTCCTGACGGGCTGCGTCTGTGAAGGCAAACTGGGGATCAGAGGCACGGATCCTTTCGGCCATCTGGTCGACAATCGGCTCCAGCAGCTCGGGACCATAATTGATCATTGCCCCGACAAATATGAATGCCGCGCTGACCATCAGGCACAAGCGCAACAGGACATCTGAAAGCGGATACCAGACCAGTTTTCCCTCAGGACCGCCAACTTCCTCGGCTGGTCGTGACAAGGTGAGCCAGTAAGCAGAGGCAGCGGCGGGCAGGGAAGTGGTCAACAGAACCAATACAGCGGTCTGCGTATTGGCAATCATCACGACCGCAATGGACGAAACAACAATGCCAATCAAAGAGGCGCGCAGGCCCCAGCCCAATCCTGCTGCCATAATGGGCACGGCAGAGAGCAAATAAAGGGTCACGGACAAACCTGAGCCCGTTGCCACGCCCAAACACAGCAAGGCCGTCGCCAATCCGGCAACGATCCCGATAAACATGTCATTCGTGCTCAAGTTCATGTCGCTGTCCTGCTCGGAGCAGTTAGAGGCAAGCCACGTGGCGGTTTACCCCAACTCGGATTTTGATTTTTGCGATGGTGCCGAACACCAAGGCGAATATCCCGACGGCATACCGCCGGGAATAAAGCTTTTAGCCTACAACGTAAGGCAACAGTCCAAGAAAACGCGCACGTTTGATGGCTTTAGCCAATTCGCGCTGCTTTTTCATGCTGACAGCTGTAATGCGGGATGGAATGATTTTTCCACGCTCAGACACATAACGCTGAAGCAGTTTGACGTCTTTGTAATCGATCTTCGGTGAATTTGCACCTGAGAACGGGCAAGTCTTGCGACGACGGTGAAAAGGACGTCGTGTTGGGAGTTGGTTGATATCAATCATGCTGCATCTCCAGATTTTTCTTCACGTGGCGGGCGGGCTGGACGGTCACCGCGCGGGCCGCGGTCGTCGCGATCGCTGCCGCGTTTCATCATCGCAGAAGGGCCATCTTCGAATTCATCGACCTTGATGGTCAGGTAACGAAGAATGTCCTCGTGAATGCGCATTTGGCGCTCCAACTCATGGATGGCTGCACCGGGTGCATCCACATCCATCAAGACATAATGCGCCTTGCGGTTTTTGTTGATGCGGTACTGAAGTGATTTCAGTCCCCAGTTTTCAACGCGACCAATTTTGCCGCCATTTTCTTCCAGCACACTTTTGAAGTGTGTTGTCAGATCTTCGACTTGCTGCGCAGAAATATCCTGACGCGCCATAAATGTATGTTCATATAATGCCATGTTCGGCCTTTCCTTTTAACAACGCCGTTCAGCGCGAAGCCTCTGCAACCAGTTCTGTCACCGAAGTGATCAGGAAAGGTGCTTTGAACTCGACAGGTCGAGAGCGGGAACACGGGAGGCAGGAACTTCTTTTGTTCCAATAGCCATAAGCTACCCTCCGTTCAGCCCCCGGCTGACCGGCAATTGGCGCCTTATACAGGATTTGTGATGCAGTGCAACAGCTTTGCATTGACCATTTGAAAAATGTGGCTTGCAGGCCACCAGCTAGCGTTCCAGAAACGCCAAATCCAATCTGCCACGCGGTTTCCAGCCCAGCGATCTCAGTTTGGTGCAGTCCATCATGTTGAACAACGACGAATCCGCCTTGGCGGGCAGTATTACATCTTCTAGTCCACGCAGCTTGGCATAGGCAGCAACCAATTCTTGTCGATCCAGCATGATGTCCGAAGCGTTAAATATTGGGCCGGATGGACCGCCCGCGGTATCAATTTTCGACTTTTCGGTGCTGAGCAGCAACCAAATCGCCTCGGCTAGATCCTCGCCATGAATTTCAGTGCCCACCCGAGGCTGCACCGCCTCACCACGTTCAATCGCAGCAAGCAGGTCAGACCATTTGTGCGCTGGCGAGCCCGCTGACGCGCCATAAATGCCTGTCGAGCGCACAATTGTGGGCAAAAAGCCAACACTAGAGAGTTCCAGTAGCGCGTGTTCGGCTTCCAACTTGACCTGGCCGTAGAGCGTATCGGGCTTTGGAACCTGCGTTTCATCGAGCACAGAGCTGGGCATCTGTGTTCCATAAACGGCGCGACTGGACAAAAACACGCTTTGCCGAACACCCGCCGTCTTGGCGGCCTTGAAAAGTGCAACGCTCCCCTCAACATTTGCCCTGCGAAACGTCGTGGGATCACCACCTTCGCCACCTCGATACTTGCCTGCTTCATGATGAAAGGCAGCATGGACGAATGCCGCGCACCCATCAAAGAGGCTCTGCTGCACCGGGTTTTCCGTGAGTGACATTTTCCGGAATTCAACATGGTTCTCAAACAAGGAAATACTTGGTGCATGTCGTCCCAGCGAGACGACATCTATATTGGCCGCAAGCAAACGCTCCACAATGAAGCGGCCTGCAATTCCAGTACCGCCGCTAATTGCTACTTTAAACATGGGTGCTTACAGGATTGTCGAGTGTTGCAATGTCGGGAATGTCCGATCCCTCGTAGTAGGCCTGCCAAAGATCGATGAGAGGCCTGAGTTTTGCAGCTTTGGGATGGTCTTTTTCCCAAGGTTTTTCATACTGATAGTGCACGATCTTAATAGATTTCCAGTCCCACAGATCGGGCAGGTTGAACCACACATATTGCAGCATGTTGTAGAAAACCGGCAGGCCGTGCCAATCGGGGAAGTAGTGCTGCAAAAAGCTCTGATCGGTCCGAGGCCAATAAGCGTCGGGAGCATCAAGCATTTTGAGCATGTTCTCATAGGTTTTGGCAGAGGGCTGGGCGACAAAGACGCCGGCATTCAGGCGATGAAAATCGGCCAACGATTCATACACATTGGGTGCGCCAGAGAATTCAGGATAGTCAAACAAGCTGTCACAATTGCTGACCATGAGTGCATCGGCATCGATAAAGACAACGCACCTGTACTGCTCAAGCTGCCAGAGCCTGAGCTTGATGAAATTGTCCAGCGGCGTGTGAAACAAAGGCTTTCCGCCCTTAAGAAAGGGGGAAACTGCATGGATCCTGTCACGTTGATGCCTTACGTTGAAGTCAGTTGATGTGGGCAAGTGTTCGGCCAAGACCAAGCGGGCCCCAAGTTCACGCAAGGGCGCCAATTGATCGGTCGTTACCGCACCAGTATGCAGCACAACCACATCGGCCTGTGTGCCAGACAACATGATTGACCCCACCAGCGCGCGCGCGGCCATTGCGTAGTCCTTGTTGGTGACCAGTGTCACATAAGCATAGTCGGTTGGCACTTATGAAACAGCTTTCAATCGCTTGTTTTCCGGATCAGTTTCAACCTTGTCGGCAATGTCCTTTGCCCACGCAGAGATGGCTGGAACTCGGCTTCGGTCGACGCGATAGGCGAATTTCTTTGCCACTTCCATCACTTCGTCAAGCAGACCATTTTCAAGTGTGATCGGTTCGAGACCCAGCGCTACAAACTGATCGTTTTTCACCACCAGATCATTTTCGGCTGCCTCCTTGCGCGGATTAGGCAAATAGGCAATCTTTGCGCCGGTAAGCTTCGCGATCAATTCAGCAAGATCACGAACCCTGTGCGTTTCCGTCATCTGATTGAAAATTTTGACTTTTTCGCCGCGTTGCGGTGCTTCAGAGAGTGCAAGCTCAATGCAGCGCACGGAATCCTGGATATGGATGAAAGCCCGGGTTTGACCGCCAGTACCGTGCACGGTCAGCGGGTAATCAATCGCTGCCTGAATCAGGAAACGGTTGAGAACTGTGCCATAGTCGCCATCATAGTCGAACCTGTTGATCAATTGCGGGTCCAGTCGCGTCTGCTCGGTATGGGTGCCCCAAACAATGCCCTGATGCAGGTCGGTAATCCGTAGTTGGTCGTTCTTGGCGTAAAACTGGAACAACAATTGGTCCAGGCACTTGGTCATATGGTAGATCGAGCCTGGATTTGCAGGATACAGAATGTCCTGTTGGACGGTATCGCCGTCCATCGTCTCGATCCCGACGGGCAAATATCCCTCTGGGATCGCTGCACCCACGGTGGAGTAACCGTAAACACCCATTGTACCCAGATGGACCAGATGCGCATCAAGCTCGACCTCAACCATGGCATTGAGCAAATTATGTGTTGCGCTGACATTGTTATTGACCGTGTAGTTTTTGTGCCGGTCCGATTTCATAGAGTAGGGGGCCGCGCGTTGCTCGGCAAAGTGAACGATGGCATCCGGCCGGTGTTCTGACAGCCAGTTTTTGAGAATGTCATAGTCCTTGGCCAGGTCGATTAGGTGGAAATGAATGCGTCGCCCGGTTTTTTCATGCCAGATGCGGGTGCGCTCCTGAATGGAATCCATCGGCGTGAGTGATTGAACGCCCAGTTCGGTATCGATCCAGCGACGAGAGAGATTATCAATGATGTGAACATCATGGCCTTGTTCGGACAGGTGCAAAGAAGTTGGCCAACCCACAAAACCATCACCACCAAGAATTGCTATTTTCATTGTCTCTCTCCTTTTTGCAAATGGCTTAGAGCACCTATGCGACAAGTTTAAGAAGCGGATCCGAGAAATTTTCAAAAAAGTCTCATTTTTTGTGGATTGTCGCATTTCGCCAGTTGGGACAGGCGCAAGCAAAAGCAAAAGAAGGGCTTGATAACGCAAGCAAAACCTTGACATTCAGCCCCCGGATCCCCATTCCCCTCCAAACGCGTCGGAGAAGACCAATGACACTTGCATTTACATTTCCAGGCCAGGGCAGCCAGGCGGTTGGCATGGGCAAGGAACTCGCTGACACATATGCCGAGGCCAAAACCGTTTTCGATGAAGTTGACGAAGCGCTTGATGAAAAACTCTCGACCACGATCTTCGAGGGGCCGGAAGATGCTCTGACCCTGACCGCCAATGCACAGCCGGCGCTGATGGCGGTATCTGTGGCCATTGTTCGCGTCTTGGAAGCGCAAGGCTTTGGCCTGAAGGACAAGGTTTCCTTTGTCGCAGGCCATTCTCTTGGAGAATATGCGGCGCATGCGGCGGCTGGCACGTTTTCGCTCGCTGATACCGCACGCTTGCTACGCATTCGGGGCGAAGCCATGCAAGCAGCTGTGCCGGTCGGCGTGGGTGCCATGGCTGCGATAATCGGACTGGATGATGATGCTGTAGGTTCGATATGTGCTGACGCCGCCTCAGCAAGCCAGGGTGTTTGCCAGATTGCCAATGACAACGGTGGCAGCCAGTTGGTAATTTCCGGCTCCAAACAAGCCGTTGAAAGCGCTGCAGAAGCCGCAAAAGAAGCCGGTGCGAAACGTGCGCTTATCCTGCCTGTTTCAGCCCCTTTCCATTGCGCGCTGATGCAGCCGGCTGCTGATGCCATGGCAGAGGCGCTTTCGAAAGTGACCGCCAACACACCTGCGGTGCCTGTTGTCACCAATGTCAGCGTAGCACCTGAGCGGGACCCGGCAAATCTGATCGATCTTCTGGTCAAACAAGTCACCGGACAGGTCCGCTGGCGCGAAATTGTCGTTTGGTTTGGCGCAAATGGTGTAACAGAACTGGCTGAAGTGGGCTCGGGCAAGGTATTGACCGGTTTGGCCCGTCGCATTGACCGCAATTTGGCTGGTGTTGCCATCAACACACCTGCTGATATTGAGACTTTTCTTGAAACCCATGCCTGAACAGGCAAGAACCAATTGAGGATATCCGATGTTTGAACTGGAAGGGCGCAAAGCGTTGATCACCGGCGCATCCGGTGGAATTGGTGAATCCGTAGCACGTATGCTGCACGCGCAAGGCGCAATTGTCGGACTTCACGGCACGCGGGAGGAAAAACTCAACGCATTGGCAGCTGATCTGGGTGACAGAACGCATGTGTTGCCCGCAAATCTGTCGGACAGGGATGCGGTCGCCAAACTTGCAGAAAAAGCCGAGGAAACGCTCGAGGGCGTCGATATTCTCGTCAACAATGCAGGAATTACGCGCGATGGACTGTTTGTCCGT
>JAHEJF010000132.1:0-4803 GCA_024639025.1 Ahrensia sp.
TGCTGCGCGGAATCGACCAAGAGGGGCGTGTATTTGGCCCCAATGAAATGTTGAGCAATTGCCGCTCTGGCGATGAATGTTTTGAAATGACCAAGCGCCTGTTCGAGCTGTTCTGTTCGGATGTCGTTCAAATGCGGCAACAAGGTTTCCAGAATCGGTTTGCCTTCAATGTTGATGCCGCCAACCTGGAATTTCCACAGTTTGCAGAAATGCTGATGGAAACAACCAGCCGCCACCAGATCAATACAAAAGGGATTGTGATTGAGCTCATTGAGTCACATCTGCCTGATGATGAAACTTGGCTACTTGAAGTGATTGCGCGTTTGAGCATGGCTGGCTTCGAGATCGCCATGGACGACTTCAGCACAGGCGCCTCAAGTTTTGATCTGCTCAAGGCAGGAGCTTTTGTTGAAATCAAGCTGGATGTTGCGCTCGTTCAAAACAGTGCGGACGATTTGGCTTCTGCGAAGTTTATCACAAGCACACTGGAGATTGCCAAGGATCTCGGCACCCGCGTCATTGCGGAAGGCGTTGAAACTGAAGATGACTTGATCAGAATGAAGAACATGGGCGTCGAATGCATCCAGGGATTTCTTATTGCCAGACCATCGGATCGGTCTAATCTGAAAACCAATTATGGGTCATCTGCCGAAGAAAAGCGTGTTGCTTCCTAGGCAGCATACATCGCCCATCTTGGGTGTTGCATTTTTCTGAGATCCATCGGAGCCTGATAAGCACCATCATTGCTGGATCTCAAGAGGCCGCATTGAGCCAATCCGAATTCAGTTTTCAGACCCGCATTTTGCGCAAGCACCACAGTTTGCCACGCTATATCGTTGTAAATCCTGAATTTGTGGAAGGCCGAACGGTTAGCTTTCGGGCCGATGTGCTGCTTGATGGGGCAGGACCGTTTGAACGCAATATCCGTCCCTGGGGCAAGGGCTCTGATGTGTTCTTTTTCAAGCTCACCCAACCGCAATGCCAAAAAGCAGGGTTGCAAACCAACGATAAATGCACCGTGACCGTTCTGCCAATGCGATGAGGGTTTTGGTGGCGGAAGCACTTATCCATTCCCATTGTTCTGATTCCGCGTCACTTGACAAAGTTAAATTAGCGAATATGTTAATTAGCAATATTGTTAAATGAAGTGAGATCATGAACCAGTTGCCTGATACATTTGCCGCACTCGGCGATGCAACCCGCTTTGCCATTGTCGAGCGTCTGCTCAATGAAGGCGAGTTAAGCGCAGGCGAGCTGATTGAAGGTACAGCCATTTCTCCTCCCGCAGTTTCTCGTCACCTCAAAATACTGCGCAATGCCGGCGTTCTGCATCAACGCATCGACAAGCAGCGGCGCATCTACTCAGTGCGTCCGGAAGCCGTCCAGACAATCAGTGCCTGGACAATGAGCCACCGCGAGTTTTGGCAGGCGAGTCTTGATCGACTTGCGCTCGCTCTCACACAGGAAAGTCAAAGAAAATGAGTACATTGAAGCTGGAACGCGACTATGCAGCCGATCCCAAAACAGTGTTCGCCTTTGTCACCAAGGCGGAAAACATCGTCAAGTGGTGGGGTCCGGAAGGCATGAGTGTCAAAGATGAGCAACTCGATCTGACCAAGCCGGGATCCTGGACTTCAACATTGGTGAACGCGGAAGGCGGACGATACAAGGTCAGTGGCCAAGTCACGGCGATCGAGGTGCCAAACTGGGTGGAATTCACATGGGCTTGGCACGATGAAAACGATGCGCGCGGCCACGAAAGCAAAGTGCGCTTCGACGTGAAAGCCAATGGCAAGGGCGGGACGCTTTTCTTGCTTACCCATACCGGACTTGCTGATGATGAGAGTGCAAAGAATCACGAACAGGGTTGGGGTTCTGCGCTCAACAAGCTCGAGCGCATGGCGAACTGATCTGTCAAAACGATTGAAACCAGGAAAGGACACACAATGACCAAGTATATTTTTGCCTATCACAGTGGACCAAACCCGCCAGAGCCCGGCCCAGAAGTCATGGAAAGATGGACAGCCTGGTTCGGCCAGATGGGCAATGCGATTGTTGATGGTGGGGCGCCGTTATCTGTATCGAAAACTGTGAATGCGAAAGGCACCAGCGACGGTGGTGGCGCTAACCCGCTTTCCGGTTACACACTTGTTGAGGCAGACAATATCGATGCGGCCTGCAAGATGGCAGAAGGTTGCCCGGCTCTGGAGACCGGCGGCAGTGTCGAAGTCGGTGAATGCATCAAAATGTAAGCTGGCTTCAGATTTGAGGAGTATTTGCGATGGACAGTCCAAAGATCGCCGATCATTCAACATGGCTCGCGGCACGCAAGGAACTGCTTGAAGAAGAAAAAGCTCTTCTGCGCAGTCGCGACGCTCTGAGCGCCAAGCGGCGAGAATTGCCTTGGGTTCTTGTCCAGGAACCCTACGCTTTCGAAACATCGGGCGGAACCAAGACGCTTGCGGACCTGTTTGGCAACAAGAACCAGCTCATTGTCCAGCATTTCATGATGGGAGAAGGTTGGGAGCAGGGATGCCCGTCCTGTTCTTTCTGGGCCGATGGATTTAACGGGACAACGGCCCACCTCGCAGAGCGCGATGCGGCTTTTGTCTGTGTCTCCAATGCACAGCTCAGCCAGATAGAAGCGTACAGAAAACGCATGGGTTGGGATTTTGAATGGGTCTCAAGTTTTGGTTCGACCTTCAACTTCGATTATCAGGCCTCCTTTACCCCTGAACAGGTGGAAAACGGCTCGATGTACTACAATTATCGGCAGACCAGGTTTCCGGCCAGTGAAGCGCCCGGCATCAGCATATTTGCCAAGGATGCAGACGGTAAAGTATACCACACCTACTCGACCTATTCACGTGGTTTGGACAATTTGAACGTTGCCTATCAATTGCTGGACTTGCTTCCCAAGGGAAGGGATGAGGATGATCTTCCTCACCCCATGGCATGGGTCCAGCGGCACGATCAATACACCTAAACTGGGCTCGAGGCCTGAACAGGAGGAACCATGAGCTTGCTCGTCGAATACTCAATCATCGAAGGCAAGGCAGCTGAACAAACTGAAGCGCTCAAATCGCTCATCACTGATTTGAGAGAACTTGGCGATCAGGGTTTTCACTATACTGCTTTTGAAACCGACGACCCAACACGATTTATCGCTGTGTTGGAATTTGATGACGATGCTGCCAAACAGCGTTTTCTTTCAAGTGAAGCCTTTGCGACTTATCGAGACGGGACTAAGGGACGGTTCACCGGCCCGCCATCAACCACGCCCTTGCAGTTTGTTGCAAGCACTCGAAGCTGAAAAGCTGCAATTGCTTAAACCTGCCAGTTAATCGCTTGCATTCCATGTTGCCTAAGAAAGGCATTGGCTTGGGAGAATGGTTTGGATCCGAAAAAGCCGCGATGGGCGGCAAGCGGGGAGGGGTGCACCGATTTCAGGACCAGGTGTCTTGATGTGTTCACAAATGCTGCTTTCTTTTGTGCATAAGAACCCCAAAGTATGAATACCGCTGGCTGTTCCCGGTCATTGATCAGTTGAATGATACGGTCGGTGAAGCGTTCCCAACCCCGTCCTTGGTGCGATCCCGCTTGATTTGCCTGGACTGTCAAAACCGAGTTGAGCAGTAAAACGCCTTGCTTTGCCCAGTTCTCCAGGCAGCCATTTTGAGCTGGAGCAATGCCCAGATCTGTTTGCAACTCCTTGAAAATATTGATGAGTGATGGGGGCGGCTTGATGCCTTCTGGCACAGAGAAACACAATCCATGCGCCTGGCCCGGGCCATGGTAGGGATCTTGTCCCAATATCACCACCCGCACCGCATCAAATGGTGTTGAATCAAGGGCGTGAAACCATAGTTTGGCAGGCGGGAAGATCTGTTTCCCTGATTTTCGCTCATCGACCAGAAACTGTCGGAGCGTCGCCATGTAAGGGCTGTCGAACTCTTCCTGTAGGCGTTCTCGCCAGCTTTCTTCAAGATTGATGGTGATGGTTTACCTGCCGAATTGTGTTTGTTGTTCAAGCACCATAGATTTTCACAGCAAAACAAACATCGAAATTGTCCGCAACATGTCGCATCAAACGCTCACAATTAATACGACCGGCGCCGGACTATACGAGTTCACGCACTCCGTACAATCATTTATTCAAAGTAGGCAATTGCAGGACGGGCTGTTGACGGTCTTTGTCCGCCATACGTCATGTTCGCTTGTCATCCAGGAGAATGCAGATCCGGATGTGCAGCGCGACCTCAACGCATTTTTTTCCCGCCTCGTACCTCCTTCCGATGATCCCGCCATGCACTATCTTGTCCACACATTGGAGGGACCCGATGATATGCCCGCACACATCAAGGCGGCACTGACCCAGACATCAATCGGGATTCCACTCATAGAAGGCCGCATGGTCTTGGGCACCTGGCAGGGCATATACCTGTTTGAACACCGCACACGGCCCCACCAACGCCAGATTGTTCTAAATGTCAGTTGATCGGATCAGTGCTTTTGCGCATGAACCTTGCAAAAGGGCGTGTAGGGGAGAATATCGAGCCTTTCCTCACTGATCGGCTCGCCGCAAGTCACACATTCACCATAAGTTCCTTCGTCCATGCGCACTAAAGCTGCATCAATGGCACGAATTTCGTCCTGTCCGGCGAGACCTAAATCTTCCAAAACTTCGTCATCCTCAGCCGCTTGAGCGTTTTCGCTCCAATTCGGGTCAGGTCTGTCGTCAAGTTCGTCCTCGATGTTCTCCAAGCGGTTGGTCAGGTATTTTTTGCGCCGCTCAAGCGTGTA
>JAHEJF010000132.1:4903-6046 GCA_024639025.1 Ahrensia sp.
GATCAAGACACCAATAACATCAACGTGATATGCATGCGTCAAAAAGCGCGATATTCGCCTTGGTTCAAACCAAATTGCTGATCTATATGGGGCGAAGCACATATTTACCGGAGATCTTTTATGTCCAACCCACTGCTCTTATCCCGCCGTTCGGCCCTGTTGGCTCTGGCATCGGCACCGATTGCCTTGAACCTGGCTTCATTTCCGGCTCACGCGCAGGCACTCCCGGACGCTGATGGCACCGTGGACATGAATAAACTCTTGGCCGACAATCCGCTGCAAGACGTGTTTGAAGGCGATGCCGACGCGCCGATTACAATCGTGGAATATGCGTCCATGACTTGTCCGCATTGCGCCAGTTTCCACATCAACACATTGCCGTCCATCAAGGAAAAATACATCGAGACCGGCAAGGTCCGCTTGATCATGCGGGAATTTCCGTTCGACCCGCGCTCAGCCGCTGCATTCATGCTGGCACGCTGTGCACCCAATGATGCCTATTTCCCGATGGTCGATGTGCTGTTTAAACAGATGAACACATGGGCTCGAGCGGAAAATGCCCGCGCGCCACTTGAAAACATCGCAAAACTGGCCGGTTTTACACAAGAGAGCTTCGAGGCCTGCTTGACCGACCAACAGCTTTTGAACGATGTAAACAAGGTGCGTGAGCGCGGTCAGTCGGAATTTGGGGTGAATGCAACACCGACTTTCTTTATCGACGGCAAAAGATACGCTGGAGCTCTAACGGTTGAACAAATGTCCGCCATCATCGACTCGCTGCTCTAGACAGCGATTTGTCACGCCGGTGCGATACCGGCGTGAGGGCAGTGGCCTATGAAATTCAACAAGCTCAGACTGCTGGGATTCAAATCCTTCGTAGAATCAACCGAATTCGTCATTGAAGCCGGTCTGACAGGGGTTGTCGGGCCAAACGGTTGCGGCAAATCCAATTTGGTTGAAGCACTGCGTTGGGTGATGGGCGAAAGCTCCTACAAGAACATGCGCGCCTCGGGCATGGACGATGTCATTTTTTCTGGTTCAGCAACGCGTCCATCTCGCAATATGGCCGAAGTCGGCCTTTTCCTGGACAACTCGGACCGCACAGCACCCGCCGCCTTCAATGATTCCGAACTCTTGCAGGTC
>JAHEJF010000133.1 GCA_024639025.1 Ahrensia sp.
ACAACCCGCGCATGAGCTCAGCACAAAAGGCCGCTGAGCAATACGGGGGGCGGGCAGTGAATGATCTTGACGTCGTGCTGGCCGACCCAAAGGTTGATGCAGTGATCATAGCAACCCCGACAAACACGCATGTCGATTATATTATCCGCTGTGCGAAAGCTGGAAAGCCCATCTATTGTGAAAAGCCGCTGGATCAGACCCTGGAGCGCGTCGACGACTGTCTGGCGGCACTGAGCGAACATCCGGTCCCGTTTATGCTGGGCTTCAACCGGCGCTTTGATCCCGACAACAACGCCATGCGGGAAGCTGTCCAGCGTGGTGAAATTGGCCGCATCAACATGCTGATGAGCTGGTCGCGGGAACCTAATCCACCACCAATTGAATATGTGCGAAGCTCGGGCGGTTATTTCGTCGATGCCACCATCCACGATATTGACCTGATGTGCTGGATCGCGGGGGAATGGCCGGAAACGGTCTATGCCGCAGGCAGTTGCGCGTTCGATGCGGCCATCGGCGCCGAGGGCGACTTTGATCTGACCATGACGACGCTCAAAATGCCGTCGGGTGCCCTGGTTCACATCAATAATTCACGCTCATGCGTCTACGGTTTTGACCAGCGGATCGAAGCGCTTGGCGACAAGGGCATGCTGCAAACCCGCAACCACCGTGATGACAATCTGGTTCGTTGGAGTGGACAGGTGACAGAATCCCTGCAACCGTTGAAACATTTTTTTCTGGAGCGTTATGATGCCTCGTTCTATCACGCGCTCGACGAGTTTCATGACGCGGTGACGAACAACCGAACACCTTCGGCCACAGAGCATGATGGTCGGGCTGCGCTGGCTGTTGCGCTGGCCTGCAAGCAGGCCGCACTTACTGACAAGGCTGTAAATCCTGCTTACTGAGGGTGCTGCCAGACTAATTCGAACCAGTCTCTGTTTGCGCTGAGGGCGCGAACTTATCCGGAACAAAGCTGACGCCACTCATTGAGAGCAGCGGTACGGTTGATCTTAAAGTTGTGGCTTGAGTAGAGATGGCGCTCGTGATTGAAATGATTGTGGACTGAAGAATGAACGGCGGCGAACTTTTGTAAACTTCGCATTTGCCTGAACCGAAGCATGGCGCGTTCTCGTCGTCGAAACGGAAGGTGAGAGTTTTCTGCTCTGTTGTTCAGCCAGCGACCTGTTTGTTGTTTCTGGGCATTGCCAATGGTGTTCATTGCCGCACTGTAGGAGCGAAGTTTATCCGTCACAATTGTATGTGGTTGGCCAAAGCGCTTCATTGATTTCCTGAGAAATCTCAACGCTGCTTTGCGATCCCGGCTCTTGGTAACAAAGGATTCCAGTACCTCACCTTCGTGGTCGACAGCCCGCCACAGATAATGTGTTTCTCCATTAATCTTCACAAACATTTCATCCAGATGCCATTGCCAATTCGAGTGTGCACGCATCCGGCTGGCCCGTTTTCTTCTGATATCAGCAGCGAACAGTGGTCCAAATCTATTCCACCAGAAGCGGACCGATTCATGACTGACATTGATGCCGCGTTCATGCAGCAGGTCCTCAACATTTCTCAATGAGAGTGGAAACCGGACATACAACATCACTGCCAGGCGGATGATCTCGGGAGAGGTATTGAAATATTTGAAGGGATTTTGCTTAGCCATCCAGAAAAATTATGGATCGCCACCAAAACCGTCAAGTTGCTCTGACAGTGCCCCCTCTGCTCTTTGTTGTTCTTTTCGTTTGATCGAATACTCGCGCTGGGCCACATAAAGACCGCTACCCACTATCACGCTGGCACCCAATGTCGTCCACATATCCGGCAATTGACCGAATAAAAAGTATCCGATCGCCGTGGCTGCCAAAAGAAGCGTGTAATTAAACGGTTGTAACACCGACGCGGGAGCGACCTTCAAAGCTGCGATTAGTAAGAAATGAGCCGACCCGCCAATTATGCCAATGGCGGCTAACATTAGCCATGCTTCGGTTGTTGGCCAGACCCAGAAAAAGGGTGCAACAAACGAAGTGACGATCAGCCCAATAACTCCAACATACGCGAGCGATACTTCGTTGCTGTCATAGCGACCCGCAATCCGGGTCAAAACATGATAAAGAGCAAAGCAAAATGCAGCGGTAAGAGCGATCAAAGAGCCCGGTTGCAACACGGTCATACCGGGCCGCAAAATCAACAACACACCGACAAAGCATGCACCAACGGCTAGCCAACGTCGCGTGCCAACATGCTCGCGCAAGACCAATGCTGAAAGCGCAGTGACCATGAGAGGGAAGGTAGCCATCAATGCGTGGGTGTCAGCCAAAGGAAGCAAACCGACCGCCACAACAAAAAACACCATATCAAGCAACAACATCAACGAGCGCCCGATCTGCAACAGCGGTCGTGCACTTTTTGTCGATTGCTTTAGCGGCCCCTTGCGCCTGGCGAGAGCCAGCGCGAAGACGCTGAAAAAAACAAATCGAACCCAAAGAATTTGTGGTGCAGCATAATCAACGGTCAGCAATTTGATGACTGCATCATGAGCGGCAAAAATCAGCATCGTGAGAACTGTTAGCAGAATCCCGCGAACAGGATCATTGTCGCTCGAATGTGAAACTTGCTGAGTCAAATTGGCTATATCTTTAAATTGCGAGACACAATGTTGTTGCGGACTGAGAAGCTAGGCTGACCCAACTACATTCAGTCTGCGGAAGCGGGACGGGATAGTGAGTGCCTTTTCCACCCGACATACTGCATATGGATGCCGAGCCAACCAAGGGATGCGCAATATTTATGTCGATGACAATGCCCCCTGTCCAGCCATTTCCGCGAGTGGAATTGGCCAACCATGTCTGCTTCCCGCCCACAGTTGACGTTGGTTTGCTAGCTGGTCCCTTACACCTCAGATGCCGACACCGTCGTTTTCTTGCCGTCTGTGGGGCAGGTTTCTGGCGTAGAGTGGATTTTATTGAATTTGTAGCGCGTTCAGCCGTTTTGGCTTATCGAAAATGAGGCGCCTTGATTGGTCCATTCAAGCGATTACACCAACCGCAGATTTGCGGACAAAGCTGCCGTTCTGAAAATAGCCATTCGGAATAACTCAGGAGACGTATTGAAATACTTGAAGGGATTTTGCTTAGCCATCCAAAAGGATTATGAACCGCCACCAAAAACCGTCAAGTTGCTCTGACGTGCTACTCATTGTAATAAACAATGGACTTGGCACCAGAGGCTTGTCCCCATTCGTTTATCCATTCGTGGTTGGTGCGCTGATATTTCTTGCAATCTACCTCGACTCTATCAAGAACCGTAAACGCAATGTATAGCGGAAAAATCATGAAGGAACCAAATTCAATTGAAGTGACGGAGGCTCGCCTAATCCAAGCAATTTGCGGCCTGATCTGGAACAACAACAAGGTCACCTTGCTATGAAGATCGGTTTCGGTGGATTAGGGCGGATGGGTAGTCGCATGGCTGCCAATTGCGTAGCAGCTGGTCATCATGTGACCGTCTGGAATCGTAGTGCCGAAGCGGTATCCGAGTTCCTTTTGTCTAATGCGGCAATAGGTGTGAAACGTGCCAAAGATTTGGTGAGCGCCAACGAAGTCGTTGTTACAATGCTGGCCAATGACGATGCTGCAAGGCAAGTCTATCTTGGCCCTGAAGGATTGATAGCGGCCGACGGCGCGCCGTTGATGGTCGAGATGGGTACCATGAGCCCGGGTCTTGTCAAACAAATTGCCGATCATGCCGAGCAGGCTGGAAAGACCTTCATTGATGCGCCGGTTTCCGGCTCCACCCAAGCAGCGCGAGACAGGCAATTGCTGATTATGGCCGGCTGTGCCGAGGAGACCCAGCCGGAATTGCGACAGGTTTTCGATGCAATGGGGCGGAAGGTAATTTGGCTTGGCGCTGTTGGAAAGGGCGCCGTTATGAAACTAGCCGTCAATATGCTGATTCATGGACTAAACCAGACTGTCTCCGAGGCTCTCACGCTTGCCAGCCGTGCAGGAATAATCGAAGCTGAAGCATTTGATGTGATCGAGAACTCCGCAGCGGCAGCGCCGATGCTTTCGTACAGGCGCAACCAATATCTTGATGAGTCCGCGCAAGAGGTTTCATTTACGGTCGATCTAGTCGGCAAGGATTTGGATCTAGCACTGGGACTTGCCGATGAACTGGGTGTCGCAATGCCACAAACAAAAGCCACGCTCAATGTCATTGAAGAAGCTCGAAAAAGTGGCTTTGGCGGGCGAGATATGGCATCCATTTTCACATTCATGAAAGGCGGATCACAATGAAAGCAGCTCTTTTTGTCGGCGGCTGGGAAGGCCACGCACCAACAACATTTGGTGATTGGTGTGGAGCGCTTCTGAAGGAAGAAGGGTTTGAAGTGGTTGTCCATGACTCGCTGGAACCTCTTGCCGATCCTGACACAATGGCCGACATCGATCTGATTGTGCCCATCTGGTCAAGCGCACGTTCATCGCACCAGGATGAATTCGGCAATATCACTCGCGAGCAAGAGCTGGGGCTTCTCAAATTAATTGCTGAAGGTTGCGGTATTGCTGGTTGGCATGGCCATATGGGCGATGCCTTTCGTGACCACCCGACCTATCACTTCATGATCGGCGGGCAATTCGTTGCCCATCCTCCCGGTTGGCCTGATAACCCGATCCCTTCGGACGATTTCATCGACTATGATGTCACCATCACCCGGCCAGATGATCCGATTGTCAAGGGCATCAAGAGTTTCAAACTGCATTCGGAGCAGTATTATATGCTCGTGGACCCCTCCAACGAAGTGCTCGCGACGACCACGTTTACTGGCGATAACCTTTGGTGGATCGAGGGAACCGTTATTCCGGTCGTCTGGAAAAGACGCTGGGACAAGGGCCATGTATTTTATTGCTCAATAGGTCACACTTTAGATGATCTTAAGGTGCCACAGGTCTCTGAAATCATGCGCCGCGGCATGGTTTGGGCCGCGCGAAAATCTTAGGTTACGTGTACAGAATTACAAACTTGGCTGTTTGCGGGTACTCGACCCAAAGGCAGACATTTGGGTGCACTCAGAGTAAAATAGATGGTACTTTGTAAGCGGTTTAATCGGCTTAATATGAGCTGGAAAAAGCAAGCAATTTCAATGCCGGTAAAATCTCATTTTGCCTCGCCGTCCAAGTAATTAATTTAACTCTCACAGTGCCTCAACCGCCACCATAATCGCCAAGTTGCTCCGACAGTGCCGTTTGTAGGGTAGGCTCAAACGCTGACCCATTGCCGTTCAACATTGGAGGTCTGCATCGCCTCGACAACTTTTTGTACTTCATAGGCTTCTCGGAAATTTGGGCCACACGGCTCGCCACCGGCATGAGCGGCCAGTAGTTCTGCCACCTCGATGACCTTGAGATCGTTGAACCCAAGGTGATGGCCTGGCGCGGGGCAAAACCGATCATAGGGCGAATGGGCAGGTCCAGATTCAATGCGCTGGTAACCACTGCGCCCCTGCTCACCGGAATAGAGCAGCAATTCGTTCATGTTTTCCTGGCTGAAGGCAATCGCACCCTTCGTACCCGTGATCTCCCAAGATAAATCCATCGTTCGGGCGGTGGCAGCCCAGTTTGCTTCCAGACTTCCCTTTACGCCGCTCTGAAAGGTTACCAGCGCGTGGGTCATGTCATCGACTCTTACTGGCGCAAGTTCCGCGCTGCTTGGTTTGATGGGGCGGTTTGCGTGGATGGTCAGGCAATCAGCCTGCACCTGGATTATCGGCCCCAGCAGATATCGCGCCATGGAAATAATATGACTGCCAATATCAGCAAGCGCACCGCCTCCCTGGGGGTCAGTTCGGAAGGAGTGCGGCACATGCGGACTTGCCATGTAGTTTTCCGCGTGACGCCCGCGAAATCCGGTTATGTCCCCGATTTCGCCGCTGGCAATGATTTGACGGGCGAGCCTGATCATCGGGTTGCGCAGGAAATTAAAGCCTACAAGAGTGACAACGCCTGCTGCTTCTGCTGCCCCTGTCATTTTCAACGCC
>JAHEJF010000134.1 GCA_024639025.1 Ahrensia sp.
TCCTTGGGGGAGATGATCAGGGAACTCACGGATCTGGGCATCACGGTGCCACCAGGTTTCGCAACAACAGCCGATGCTTTTCGGCGCTATGTTGCTCATAATGAGCTTGATGCATTTCTTGATAAACAATTACTCAAACTGGAGCGTGGCCAGATTGATTTGAGCGATGCTGGAAGTGCAATACGCAAGGCCTTTATTGCAGGCAGTTGGCCCCCGGAAATCGAAGCGGAAATCGCCGCCAGTTTCGACCGACTAAGTCGGAAGTGCAAAGACAGTGAGCTAGCCGTTGCTGTTCGTTCGAGCGCAACGGCCGAGGACTTGCCGGATGCTAGTTTCGCCGGCCAACAAGAGACATTCCTGAATGTCAAAGGAACAAGTGCATTGCTGGCCGCTTGTAAGCGCTGTTTTGCCTCTCTGTTCACAGACAGAGCGATCACCTATCGAAATCTGAAAGGCTTTGATCACAAGCAAGTGGCACTCTCAATCGGAGTACAGCAAATGGTTCGCTCAGATATTGGCGGTTCAGGCGTCATGTTCTCGATCGACACGGAAAGCGGATTTGACAAAGTCGTGCTGATAAATGCCGCTTGGGGACTGGGCGAAAATGTCGTTCAGGGCACTGTGAATCCAGATGAATATCAGATTTTCAAGCCGTTGTTGGACAACACTGAGCTAAGTCCAATCGTAGAAAAGAGGCTGGGAGAAAAAGAAAAGAAGATGATCTATGGCGGTCTTTCCGACAGCTCCACCATTAATGTTCCTACATCAAAAAGAGAACAACAATCCTTCGTCCTGACAGACGAAGAGATGATCGATCTCGCCCGCCAGGCCGTCATCATCGAAAATCATTATGGTCAACCTATGGATATGGAGTGGGCCCTGGATGGAAAGACCCGGGATTTGTTCATAGTCCAGGCAAGGCCCGAGACCGTGCAGGCCAGCACAGACTTGACCAAGATGCAGGCATACAAATTGACTGCCAAAGAACCGCCCATCTTGGTAGGATTGAGCATAGGCAATGCAGTTACAACAGGACCAGTCTGCGTAATTGAGCATGCCCGCGATATCGACAAATTCGTAGAGGGTTCGGTGTTGGTCACATCGACAACCGATCCCGATTGGGTGCCCATCATGAAACGCGCGGCAGCAATTGTAACAGATCATGGAGGGCGCACTTCTCACGCAGCCATAGTCAGCCGAGAGCTTGGGATTCCAGCCGTTGTAGGAACCAGTGAAGCGACACAGATTCTGCATGATCAGCAAGCGGTGACCGTTTCCTGTTGCGGGGGCGAGCAAGGAGAAATCTACGAAGGGTTGCTGCCTTTTGAGACCAGTGAAATCAAGCTTCAACAAGTGCCCAAGACCAAGACTAAGGTCATGCTCAATATGGCAAATCCGAGCGCAGCATTCAGGTGGTGGCAATTGCCTGCCGACGGCGTCGGATTGGCAAGAATGGAATTTGTCATCAACTCCGCAGTGCGCGTACATCCAATGGCTTTGGCCCGATTATCTGACATCAAGGATGACAGCGAAAAGCAGCTCATTGAAGAATTGACCAGAGGATATTCCGACAAGAAGGAGTATTTTGTCGACAAATTGTCAATCGGGCTTTCACGCATAGCTGCTGTGTTTTATCCCGCACCCGTGATCATACGCATGAGTGATTTCAAAACAAACGAGTACGCAAAGCTGTTGGGCGGCGCTCAGTTTGAACCCGATGAAGAAAATCCGATGATCGGTCTGCGCGGTGCTTCGCGCTACTACGACCAGATGTATAAAGATGGGTTTGCGCTTGAGTGCAAGGCGATTCAACGCCTGCGCGACGTTCTGGGATTTTCGAATGTTCGGGTCATGATTCCTTTCTGTCGTTCACCTGAGGAAGCCGACAAGGTTTTGCAGGTCATGACCGAGAATGGATTGTCTGCTGGTGGAAACGATTTGGAGGTCTACATGATGTGTGAAGTGCCTTCCAATGTTATACTGGCCAAGGAATTCGCTAAAAGGTTTGCGGGTTTTTCCATTGGCTCCAACGATCTGACCCAGCTCACTTTGGGCGCCGATCGCGACAATGAAGACCTGGCAAATTTGTTTGACGAACAAAATCCGGCGGTGTTGTGGATGATCAAAACAGCAATTGAGCGGGCGCATAGTGCGGGGATAAAAACGGGCTTTTGCGGCCAGGCACCCAGCAATGACCCAGCCTTTGCCAGATTCTTGGTGGACGCCGGCATCGACAGTATTTCTGTCACACCCGACAGTTTTCTTTCGGTGAAAACACAGGTGGCTGCCGCAGAATCCGGAAGCACCAAGCGCAAAGGGCGTTGATATGATCGAAAGGGCAGGAGGAATTATAGAATGGTTGGCAATACCAAGTGGATCATAATAGCGGACAGCAAGCGCGCTTATGCGCTTGAAAACCCCGGCATCGGCAAAGGTCTGCGGGAGCTCGATGACATGGTGTGGCAAGCAGACGAGCCTGAAGAGCCCACGGACCAACCGGGACGTTCATTTGCAAGCGCCGGAACTTCTCGATCTGCCATGGAACCGCACATTCATCGGAAAAGTGCTGAATCAATATTTGCTAAAAAGATCGCAGGGGATCTGCTAACCAAGTTGCGGACTGGCAATTTTGACTCATTGGTGTTTGTTGCTGGCCCTCAAATGCTGTCATCACTCCTGGAATGCTCGAAATCTGGATTTGAGAAAATAGAGATCAGGACACTGCAAAAGAACCTGATGAACACACCCAGAAACGAGTTGGCAGATCATCTGGAAAAGGTCATGATTTTGTGACGCTCATGCATCCGCAGAGTCAGCTAATCTATAGCGTTTCAGTCTTCAAGTGAAACGCTGACGCGGATTTGGGCATTGAAAATATTGGATAAATCCGGATACCGCGATTCCATCAAAGGCTGACGGTGTCTAGTTCCAGAGATTGGCCATAGCTTTCAGTGCATCTGCACGGCTTATCTGTCCAATCAACCGTCCTGCCTTTAGAACGGGCAGTCGTCGATACGGGCCGTCAACAAATAGTTTGGTTACTGAAATAATGTCCATATCTGCTTCGACCGTCTGCACATCGACACTCATGTACTTGGAAACAGTTCCACCCCATTCTCGATAATAGCTGGCTTCGAGCGCTGCTGCCAAACAGTCCTTCTTGGACAATACCCCAACGAGCCAGCCCTCTCGATCCACCACTGGCGCCCCCGATATACGCTTGTTCAATAATATCGACATTGCATGGTTTATCTCGGTGTCGGGCGATAAAGTGACGAGCTCGCGGGTCATATAATCTTCTACCGAGGGCATACTCATTCGGTATTCTCCTTTGCGTATCGACAGCCCGAGCATTTTGCTGCTTTGACGCAGGCAATTCCGCCACAAGATCCGCGCAGGGCAGGGCGCTTGAACAAAACACCCAGTGCAAGACCGGCGAGAGCAACGGTGATCAAGACAAATGAAAATATGATGGTTTCTATCATCTTGTTTACCCAATCTCGTGTTCGCTGAAACGGCCAGTTGAAACCAGGCGATATCCGCCACTCGACCCGAAAGCAAAGAGGCTGTTAATTCCTCTTTCTCGCGCAAATCGGGTGGCATCAGATTGCTCCATGGCACACAGAGCGGTTGCCAAAGCATCTGCTAGCATAGCGGACTTTGCCAAGACACTTACCGAGAGGATCGGATTGTTTGCCGCTTGCTCGCTCGCTGTTGGAATGATGTGACTTGTTGAGATTGGTCCATCGATCCCATTGGCTCGATGCCCCGATGTCGCCAAACTGAGTGACTTCGGCTCAACAATCGAAATCGCTTCTTGCGATCTGAAAACTGGAGACTCAATTGCCACTCGCCAGTGACGTCCCGATGGATGGTGCCCGATGGCCGAAACTTCGCCACCAACTTCGATAAGCGCGTTTGCAATCTCATTTTCTTGCAGGCATTGACGAACCAGATCCAGAGCAAATCCTTTTGCAATACCGCAAAGATCCAAGGTGGCATCTGACTCCCTTTTACCCAGATGACGACCCTGTAAAACTATGGATCGCCAACTCGTGGTTCCTGAACCCGTTATCGGACCGAATCCGAGCGCATGCACTCTTGGCCCCACAGTTGGATCAAAAGCGCCCTGCGTTAGCCTTGCAACCTTGAGTGCTGCCCGCGCCACATACCCAAATGCATGGCTGGGCATGAGCTGTTCATCTGCACCCATCGAATTGAACTGGCAAATCTCGCTGCTCGAAGCATACGGCGACATTGAAGCATTGACCTTGCCTAGAATTCGTTCGACCTGAGTTTTGATCAAGGCAGAGTTTTTTGAGCGGTCCATAACGATGGTCCATGAACTGCCAAATGCATGTCCACCAATACGCACAGCATCATTGCCAGCGAAGCTGGTTTGGCCGGGAAACATCAATGCAGCACTTGCAAGTCCGGCAGCTTCAACGAAATTTCGACGGCTGATTATCATTGGCTACACTCCAAAATCATCGAAGAACACACTGTCCGGTTCAACACCAAGGTCATCCAGCATTGCGCGCACCGCTTTCATCATCAGCGGAGGACCGCACAAATAATACTCACAATCTTCAGGCGCAGGATGTTGCCGCAAATACTGTTCCAGCACGACAGAGTGGATAAATCCGGTGGCGCCATCCCAATTGTCGTCAGGTGCTGGTTCCGAAAGCGAAACAACCCAGCTAAAGTTTTCATGCTGCTTCTCAAGCGCATCCAACTCCTCGACGTAGAAAAGTTCAGCGCGGCTGCGAGCGCCATACCAGAGACTGAGCTTGCGTCTTGTTTTGAAAACTTCTGTCTGCTCATGAATGATCGCCCGCAATGGCGCCATGCCGACACCGCCGCCGATAAATATCATTTCCTTTTCAGTATCCTGTGCGCGGAAAGAGCCAAATGGTCCGGTTGCGCGCACAGTGTCGCCAGATTCCAAACTAAACAGCCATGATGACACAATGCCCGGTGGCGCATCTTCATTTGATGGTGGAGGCAAGGCCAACCTGATGTTGAGCACAATTTGCCCCGCCTGTGTGTCTTTCAACCGATTGGAAATTGAATAGGCGCGTGTGAGCGGCGCTTCATTTTTTGAATGCAAGCCGCGAAGTGTCTGCCAGGTTTCTTCGTATTGTGGAGGGACATTGAGCGTTGCAAAATCCAACTCGTAGATGGGCGCTTCCAGCTGGATATAGTCACCTGCTTCGATGTCAGGCCACTTGCCCTCTGGAAATTGAAGCACGAGTTCCCGTATAAGTGGTGTCAAAAATCTAGATGATACAACAGTGCATTCAACGCTTTCGGCATTGAGCAGAGAGTCAGGCACCGTCACACTGACAGGACCGCGAAGTGTTACCTGGCATGCCAGATGGATGCCATTGCGAATCTCAGCCGTGGACAGCCTGGACATCTCGACTGGACCAGTATCCTCCACCCCTTCATTGATCTTGATCTTGCACAAGCCGCATGTGCCCGCGCCCGCACAAACAGATGGCACCATGATTCCATTATCAGTCAGTGCATTGAGTAGTTTTTGACCTGTTTTGGCATTGAGTGATTGCGAGGCATTGAGCGTGATAGCAACGGCATTCTGGGGCATCAGGAGATGCCGAGCATAGAGTATGGTAGCAGCCAAAAACACAATGAGAACGCTCAAAACGGCTACGCTGAACAGAACTTCTAACATCACCCGACTCCCGAAAATGCGGCAAAGCCGAGTGAGAGCAGGCCGGTCACCAAAAATGCACTGCCCAAACCATTTAATCCGGATGGAATATTGGCGTAGCGTAGTCGTTCGCGAATGGCGGCGAATACAACAATTGCAAGCGCCCAGCCAACACCACTCCCAAACCCAAAGACGAAGGCCTCGCCAATCTCGTACTGACGCTCCACCATAAACAGACTGCCACCCAGGATCGCGCAATTGACTGTAATCAATGGCAAAAATATGCCCAGGGCGCGGTGGAGAAATGGTGAAAACCGCTCAAATATCATCTC
>JAHEJF010000135.1 GCA_024639025.1 Ahrensia sp.
CTCAATCTGTTTTGCCAGACCGAAGAAAGGGATGAGTTCGGGTGGAATCAGGGCATCGGTAATCACCGACGCATCCAGCGTGGTCGAGATCGACTTGTTTTGAACGGGTGTGGCTGGATGTCCCGCACGACTGAGCACCGTATCCTGCAAAAGCCAGGTGCCATCATCAAGGCTTGCCCGCGCAGCGTCAAATCGCTCGATTATTCGACCTTGCGAATCCAGATGCAGAAAAACAGCATCGATCAGAACCACGCCGTTGCTGGAGACGCGTTCAGCCCCAATCAAATAGGCGCCACCGCCTTCGGCGTTTTGACGCAACCATGGCTTGTTGCCTGACAGGGGACCGCTGCTTGGCGGTTGACCGCGCAGCTGTCCTTCGGCTTCGGTTGCAAACGAAAATCCCTGTGCGGCAATTGGGTTGATGACCAGCACGGCGAACAGACCGATCAGGGCAGCCGCTAACCAGGTCGGTAACAAAAACTGCCAGGCCGAGACCCCTGCGGAGCGCGCGACAACCAGTTCATTCTTGCGATTGAGCTGCATCAACGCCGCCATGGTTGCTGCTAGCACGATGAACGGCATGGCAAACTGAACAATAAAAGGCAGACGCGAAGCGGCGAGCATGAGCCCTGTCCCGATATCGTATGCCTTGATAACTGCCAGGCGCGCGTTGAGTTCTGAAAAATCAATCAGGAATATCAACGTGCCTAGACCGAAAAAGAAATAGGCGGTCATGCGCAGCACATAGTTGAATATGTAGATTTGCAGGGTGCGCCCGATCATGATGCCAACGCTTTCCGCGCTGCACGCACTCGAACTTTTTTGATTCGGTCCACAAGATTGTCGTAGAGGATGAGGACAAAGGCCGGAACTTCCAGCGTCCGGCCGCTGGAATACATCCAAACACACAGGCTGATTCCGGCCAAGGGCACAAGCCAGATAAGGAACAGGCTATCAGCTTTGAGCTTGTTGGCATCATAGGCCGCTTCCGCTAGCCCATAATAAAACAAGGCGGTTCCAAATCCTAAAATGAAGCTGGAGAAATTGGATCCGCGGTGCGATCGCGGACGCCCCGCCAGCACAAGTGCAACCAGGACCATCAGCAGTGGAAACATCCATGCACTCATGCGTTTGTGAAGCTCTGCTTTGACTTGCCCTGGTCTTTGCTGGGCATATTTGTCAGCCGGATCAGGGTTAAGCAGCCATGAGGTCGACCTTTCTCGAATGAAATAGTTGGTTGCCCCGTCCACACGAGAAAACTGTGAAAGGCTGATGGCATAGGACTGGAACTGAATAACAGTGACATCGTCGCTCTGAGGCGACTTTCTGTGGATTTCGCCATCCTGCATCACCAAGAGTGACTCGCCTTCAACGACCCCCACAGCGCCGCTTTTGGCATGGTAGATCAATCGCAGTTCAGGATCACGGGTGTCGGAGATCATGATGCCCTGAAGGCCCTGGCTCGTTTTGCGATCAATATAGATTGTCAGATCACGATCTGCCTTGGTGAATCGACCCTCCTGGATAAGCGTTGTCAGCAGATCTGTTCGGGATTGGGTGATCACATCGCGCGACTGCGCATTGGCAGCAGGCTCAATAAAATGATTGGAAACAAATACATAAGCCGAACATATGAATCCAATTAACAAGAATGGCTTGGCCATACGCCACCGGCTCATACCCGAACCAGCCACGACCGGCAGTTCGGAGTCAGTGTTCATGGTATTGAGGACAAGGATTGATCCAATCACCAGCCCAAAGGGCAGCACCGCCACCAGAAATTGCGGTACCAATAGCGACATGAAATTGAGAAAAGAGATGATCGAACCGCCAGAACCGGTTGCAAAGTCGATACGGCTAACGGCCTGCGTGATCCAGACCAGCACGACGATCGCAATCGTTGAGCCAATACTGGCAAAAACGGCGCGCCGGAATATGTAGCCCTCAATGGTGTTCAAACTCGATACCTGCCCACATGACTGGGTTTGATTGTATTGATCGTTCCTGCCCCAACCAGAATCGATTAAATGCGACCCTGATCTTCAAGTTAATATTAACCAATTAGCACCGCCGCTGTAAGGCTTTGATAATAAAATTGGTTAACCGGGCAATAAGGCTTATATCTGCGCTTGCCATCGGCGCACACTGCGCCAAAATCATGACATCCAGTGGTCTAGGCTCGAAATTGATATGAGCCCTCAAAAGGAAGCAATTCATCCATGTCGACGATCCCAACAATTTCCTTCGCAAAAGTAGCAGCGCCCAAAAAATACGCGCATGTCGTCCTGTGCCCGGCCGGTGAAAAACCATCCGCCCTGGTGCCCTTGGCGGATCCTGAAAATGTGCTGGATGGGGCAGCTGCGACGGCAAGGTTCACAGGCAAATCAAAGTCGAAACTGGATGTGCTGGCACCAGCGGGCACAAATGCAACCCGGCTCGTCGCAATTGGGCTTGGTGAAACAGAAAAACTTAAGCTGACCGACTGGATGGCACTGGGTGGTGTTACATTTGCAACGGTAGCCAGTGAAACGCAGGTTGCAGTCTATTTTGACGGGGATGCGGATGCCGCAGCCGCATTTGCCCAGGGTTACCTGCTGCGAAGCTACAAATTCGACAAATACAAGACCAAAAAAGCTGACGATGAAGATAAATCGGACAAGCCTCACAAGCTGGTCATCATGCTCGATGAAGTGACCGCTGCCAGAAGAATATGGACTGCATGCAAGGCATCGGCCGAGGGCACCATTTTGGCGCGCGATCTGGTCAACGAACCGGCAAACGTGCTCACCCCTGTTGAATTTGCCAAACGCGCTGCATCCTTGTCCAAGCTCGGCGTTGAAATTCAAACCCTAACTGAAAAGGAAATGAAAAAGCTCAAAATGGACGCGCTGTTGGGCGTTGCCCAAGGTTCGCGCAATCCACCGCGCATGGTGGTGATGAAATGGAAGGGAGGCAAGGCAAAGGATAAGCCGCTTGCCTTTGTCGGAAAAGGCGTGACTTTCGATACCGGTGGTATCTCCATCAAGCCATCCGGCGGCATGGAGGACATGAAGGGCGATATGGGCGGCGCGGCTGCCGTAACTGGCCTGATGCACACGCTCGCCGCACGAAAGGCAAAGGTCAACGCCATCGGCATCATCGGTCTTGTCGAGAACATGCCCGATGGCAATGCACAGCGCCCCGGCGATATCGTTAAGTCGATGTCGGGTCAGACTATCGAGATCATCAACACAGATGCCGAGGGGCGTTTGGTGCTATGCGATGCACTTTGGTACTGCAAAGAGAAATTCAAACCCCAGATCATGATCAACTTGGCGACCCTTACCGGTGCTGTTCTGGTTGCACTTGGCCAACAGCATGCCGGACTGTTTTCCAACAATGATGAATTGTCAGCCAATTTGACAGAAGCCGGGTTGGCTTCGGGTGAAAAGGTCTGGCGTCTGCCGCTTGCAAAAGAATATGACAAGATGATCGACAGCAAATTTGCCGACATGAAAAATACTGGTGGACGCTTTGCCGGATCCATAACTGCAGCCCAGTTCCTTGCGCGCTATGTGGGCGACACACCATGGGCGCACCTTGATATTGCCGGCACCGCCCTGGGTTCGCCGCAAACAGATATCAACACGTCCTGGAGCGCTGGATATGGCGTCAGCCTGCTGAACCAACTCGTTGCAGATACTTACGAGAAATAGGCGCAGGAATGACCGATGTCGTTTTCTATCACTTGACTGAAACCAGCCTGGATGAGGCATTGCCCGTCCTGGTCGAGCGGTCGGTTGCGCGTCAATGGCGGGTCACCATTCAGGCTGGAGATGAAAATGCCCGCGATCGCCTCGACACTCGCTTGTGGGACTATGCTGCAGACAGCTTTCTGCCGCATGGCAAGGATGGAGACAGCCCAGAGGCGCAGCATCCCATCTTCGTGACCACCAGTGATCAGAATCAAAATGCAAGCCACATACGCTTTGTTGTTGAAAACGCTACACTTCCACAAAGTCTGGAGGGTTATGAGCGCGTCGCGATCATGTTCGATGGCAATGACGCCGAAACCGTCGGGCAGGCACGTGAAAACTGGAAAGCGCTCAAGTCAGATGGTCACGCGCTCACCTACTGGAGGCAGTCTCCCGAGGGCAAATGGGAGCGGCAAAACTGATGCGTATTCTGGGCATTCTCTCGATCCTATTTGGCCTGTTGATAGCATTTGGCTATCCCACCTATCACGACACCTTTGCGAATTTTGAGATCGGCAAATATGCCATCTATGACAAAAGTGCAGGGTTTCAGGACCAGACGATCTGGTTGACGCCAGAAGATGGCCCGGTCGAAATCAGTTTTGAGGCCAATATGGACGGAACACGCCCATCCGCAGAAACCGCCACATCGTTCATGCTGCAGATAAACAACGCGGATCAGCTCTTGCTGTCGGAATTGATCAATTTGGCACCAGCTGCCGAAGGGGACGCAACAACGGCACCTCTGCAGTTTGAAATCAACAATCTACCAGTCACTGACTCAGCGCTGCACGCCTTCGTGTTTTCGTCTTCTGATTGGACTGACAGCCCCATATCCAACATCAACATGACCATCACCGGCATTGCCGTTGTCATGAATGACACGCTTCCCACAGTAGGGTATGTACTGGTGGGTCTTGGTGCGATCCTCTACCTTGTCGGTGGACGCCGAAAAGCAAAAAAATCCGGCAAGCCACCTACTGGAAGGCGAAGCAAGACATCGCAAATTGGCCGTCGAGCCGAACCGGTGTCGTCCAAGCCCAAAGAGGCAGAAGAACCCGCGCGAAAATGGGGACGAGACGGGGATTAGAGCGTTTCAGTCTTCAACTGAAACGCTGGCACGGATGTGGGCATTGAAAATATTGCATAGATCCGGGTGTCGCGATTCCATCAAAGGCTGACGGAGTCTAAAGGCAAACTCTCTGATCACGCCGATTCAACCGCTTGCCAGGTCAGTGCCCGTCGCTTCTTCATACTGCGTGCATAGGTCGAGCCACTGCGCTTCCCAACTCTCGATCTGTTTTTCAGTCTTGCCGCGTTTGGTCGTCAGTTCCGCCACCTTGCCGGCGTCTTCCAGAACTGCCGGCGTTCCCAGATCGTCGTCAATTGATTGAATCTGTTTTGCAGCCTTGGCCATCAAGCCCTCAATTTCATTGATCTTTTTCTTGACCGGCGCCATCCGGTTTCGCGCTGCGGCTGCAAGCTTGCGCCGTTCCTTGCCCGACAAACCGTCTGCCTTGGCTTTGTTTTCTTCTGCAGTTTTCTTGGGCGGGCCTTTCACGATGAGTTTTCGGTACTCCTCCAAATCGCCCTCATAGGGCTGCACCGAGCCATCACTCACAAGCCACAAGCGATCAACTGTTGCTTCCAGCAAATGTCGGTCGTGGCTGATCAACATCACTGCGCCGTGATAGGCGTTCAACGCATCAATCAAAGCCGCACGACTATCGATATCCAGATGGTTGGTTGGCTCATCGAGTATCAGCAGATGCGGTTTGTTGAGCGTTGCCAAACCCAGCGTCAGGCGTGCCTTTTCCCCGCCAGAGAGTTGCGCCGCCTTGGTATCCATCTTTTCTGTGCCCAGCCCCATGGCCGCCACCCGTGCACGCACCTTGCTTTCCGGCTCTTCCGGCAATGCTGCTCGCAAATGGTCATAGGCTGTCCAGTCTGCGTGCAAATCATCCATTTGGTGTTGTGCAAACATGGCAACGCGCAGCTTCTCTGCCCGCACCAGATTGCCGCCCATCGGCTTGAGGCGATCCGAGATCAATTTCGCAAAGGTTGATTTGCCGTTGCCATTGGCGCCTAAAAGCGCAATGCGGTCATCGTGGTCAATGCGTAGATTCAGATGTGAAAGGACCGGGTTTTCAGCTTCATAGCCAACTCGGGTGCCTTCCATGCTCACAATCGGAGAGGCGGCCTCACGGTCCGGCGACGGAAAATTCAGCGGCCGGACAGTTTCATCGACCATCAGCGAAATAT
>JAHEJF010000136.1 GCA_024639025.1 Ahrensia sp.
CAGCCAAGCGTCAGATTGCAGAGCTTTCCAAAACAAAAAAGCTGAGAGCGCGGGCGAAATGTGGAATTCTACCCAGCCGCCAGTGCAGAAATCTGGGCAATTCGATCAGTAAAATGCAAGCCAACCATCGCAAGCTGATCAGCCTTCGCAATCAATATAGCAACAACTCATCTGCCAAGCGCAGTTCCATTAAGCGAAAAATAGCTGCGCTTAGATGCGGTTCGCGCAGTATCGTCAAAACCGTGCGCCGATCGCCGAATGGCAAACTGCTTTCCACCAATTCGCCCGGCGTAAGCATAGGTGGTTATCGTACGATGTGCGTTCGCACCTGTGACGGTTACTATTTTCCGGTTTCCCACGCATCCACCCGCAATCAGCTGGCCCGAGACGAACAGATTTGTCAGGCGCAATGTCCCGCAAGCGAGGCGCGTCTCTACTTCTATGAAAATGGAAGCCAGGAAACCGAGGACATGGTCTCACTGCGAGGTGAGCCCTACAACGTGCTGCCAACCGCATTTGATTATCGCACCCAACCCCGAAAACCTGCATGTTCTTGCGGCGCAGCCAATCCGAGAGTTGCCGGCCTTGCATTGCCGGAAGGCGATATTGCAGCAGGCTCCGACTCCGCTTCATCAAATCTGGACGATTTCCTTCGCCGATTGCCACCACCGACAACACGCCCCAATCTGTTTGCGGACGTTGAAACCCAATTCGATCAGACCAGAGGTTTGACACTCGATATGATCAAGCGCTTTGTGAAACCGCAGGTCAACGAAGTGCAACTCAGCGCGACGAACAGGAATGTCAGGGTCGTCGGGCCAGAATTTCTTCCCGACCCATCAACGGCAATAGATCTGCGAGCTCCGGCCCCCACGCGCGTCCAGTAAGCGCGATACGCAGCGGCATGAACAAACCACGCCCTTTGCGGCCTGTCCGCGCCTTGAGCGCATCGGTCCAGATTTTCCACGTTTCCTGATTGATTTCGCCAGCAGGCAAATCATCAAAAGCAGCGCGTGCGAATTCCAGATCTTCGCCCTCCAGAGCGGCATCCCTTGCCTTCTGAGATGTCGCAATCGGCCACCACTCGCCAGCATCTTTGACCTTTTTGGCATTCTTTCTGACCGCCTGCCAAAAAGGCTCAGCGCGTGCATCATCGATATCAACACCAGCAATCGCCAAGCGCTGTTTGACTGAATCGAACTCGAGCTGATGCACCAGGGTCTCGTTGAGCCCATCAAGCTCGGTGGGGTCAAATTTGGCTGCTGATTTTGTCGTCGCTGCAATATCGAATTTGGAAACCAGCGTCTCCATATCGGGTGCGGCAACCACATTTTCAGAAGTGCCGATCAAAACAGCCAGGCTACAGACTGACATCGGCTCGTAACCAGCTTCGTTCAAGCTCATGATCGACAATGCGCCGGTGCGCTTGGACAGGCCGTCGCCGGTTGACGTGGTCAGCAGATTATGGTGGCCAAAGTCGGGTGCCTTGCTTCCCAGCGCCTCAAATACGGCAATTTGAGCACCTGTGTTGGTGACATGATCATCGCCGCGGATGATATGAGTGACACCCATTTCTATGTCATCGACAACCGAAGGCAGCGTATACAAATAGGTGCCATCTTCCCTAACAAGAACAGGATCGGACATCGAAGCAAGGTCAACCACCTGGCGGCCGCGTACAGCATCCTCAAACACGACCTCTGAACGTTCGGTCACAAACGGATCATTCGAATAATTGGGCAGCAAAAAACGCCAATGCGGCTTCCGGCCCTCAGCTTCAAATTCTGTAATCTCCTGCTCTGTATATTTGAGCGCTTCACGACCATAAACGGGTGGCAGTTTTCGCCCTAAGCGAATCTTGCGGCGGCGTTCAAGTTCTTCAGCAGTCTCATAGCATGGATAAAGGCGTCCAGCGTCCTTCAACTTCTGGGCTGCAGCGTCATATTCGGCCATCCGTTTGGATTGATAGGCCACGCGATGAGGTTTTATGCCCAGCCAGTCGAGATCCTTGGCAATCTGCTCAGCGTATTCCTGCTTGGATCGCGCCGTATCGGTGTCGTCGTAGCGCAAGATGAACTGTCCGTCCCGTTGATTGGCAAACAGCCAATTGAATAAGGCGGTACGGACATTGCCGATGTGAATATACCCGGTGGGCGATGGTGCAAATCTAACTGTAACTGACATGGCATCCGCCTATCCAAGCAGAACTGGTTTTGCAAGCAAATACCGACATTCAGGCTTTAGAGCGGGCTATCAGCCGTCGAGAGACGAATATCATCAGGCCTGTAGCAAACACACAGTAAATGCCCATCGCGAAGATTTGGCTGGGGTAATGAACACCCAGATCGATAAGCCAACCTGTCAGGCCTGGCCCTGCCGCAGTTCCAAATACCATCACCGCAACAACGATTGCGCGAATTGAGCCCAAGTGTTTGGTACCATAGATTTCCGGCCATAACGCACCAAACAGCGTCGAGGAAAAGCCGTATGAAACGCCCATCAATGCCATAAACACAAATGCCGACCATTGCGCAGTGAAGATCGCCAGAACAAAGCAGCACAAAGATAAGGGGATAAGAAATGCCGGCACCAACGCCTTTGCCGAATACTTGTCAACCAAGGCGCCAGCAATGAGCGTGAAACAGATGGTGGTTGTTGCCATGATCGAAAATGCCGAGGCAAATACAGTCAGCGACCAACCACGCAATTCAACCAGATAGACCTGGTGGAAAAATACCGTTGTACCAATAAAGGCCGGCGACAAAATCCCGACAACCAAGAACCAGAATAGAGGGTCCCTCAGAACTTCTGCGCGGGTCCAGCTTCGCACTTCCTGATTTTTTGCTTCAAAATCGGATGTCTGCGGTTCACGTTGCGTTTTTATGAGCACGAAGATCAGCGGCAAAGCGAAAAGCGTCAGCAACACTGCGCCACTGGTCCAGGCGCTACGCCATCCTATTGCGGCGGCAACAGCCACAAACACAAAAGGCAACACTGCTTCACTTGCATTCATGCCAAGTGTTACGATTGAAACAGCCCTGCCCCTGTTGGCGCCAAACCAACGTGCCGTGGCGGTCAACGCATTTTGCGTCATCATCGCCTGCCCGAACAGGCGCAGGATGTAGATGGTCAAGACCAGCGTTGCCACATGGGTCGAAAATGCCATGCCCAAAGCACCCGCTGCAAGCAGCGGAATCGTAATGATCGCGACCTGCGCTGGTGTCAGGAAATCAACGATCTTGCCCATCCACGGCAAAGTCAGGGCGCTTGCCAGAGTGGCCAGCATGTAAATTAGGCCAAAATCGCCGTGGCTGAGTCCATATTCCGCGCGGATATCACCAGCCGACAAGGAGATGAAGAAGGTCTGGCCAAAGGCTGAGAAGAAGGTCAGCAGGAATGCGCCTGTCAGCCAACGTGCATTCTCCAGCAGAAATTTCAGGATGGACATCTCGTACCGTTCAGCATTGCAAGTGCCGATTCCGGCAATGAGCATTACGCGTTTCATAACACCGACTTGCTGGAATTGCCTACGATATTATTGGCCGCCTGAACCGTGAGCACTGATACGCACGCTGATAATTGATCTGTATCATGGCAAACAGTCGGGCGCTCCAATCTACTTGCAGCCAAAGTCAAAAGACGGGAGCAGATCATGGAACTTCAGCACAGTCACAGTCCAACTGCGATCGCAAGCCGACTATCGAAGGGATCCAGCCCCAACTATCTCCGCGACTGGGTTTTTGGTGGCATCGATGGCGCCGTGACGACCTTTGCGATCGTTGCAGGCGTTGTTGGCGCGTCGCTGTCACCCAAAATCGTATTGATCATGGGGATTGCCAATCTCGTGGCAGATGGCATTTCCATGGCGGCCGGCAACTTCTCTGCGACTAAAACCGAACGCGATGAATTGGCCAGAACACGTTCAGTCGAAGAGGAGCACATCCGCACCAATCCCGAGGGCGAGAGAGAAGAGATCCGACAAATTTTTGCCCGGAAGGGATTTGATGGCGAATCCCTGGAGACGGTGGTCAACACCATTACAAGCAATCGAAAACTATGGATTTCCACCATGCTGTCGGAAGAACATGGCTTGTCTGAAACCGTGCGCAATCCTTCAATATCGGGTTTGGTCACATTTTTTGCCTTCATTTTATGTGGTGCGGTACCGCTATTTCCCTATCTGCTGATGAGCCCAAACCACGCATTCGTTGTCGCGACAACTTTGACCATGATTGTCTTCTTTGGCATCGGATCACTTAAAAGCAACTGGTCTTTGCAACGCTGGTGGGTTTCCGGACTGGAAACCGCAATCATCGGCAGCGCCGCTGCCGGCACTGCCTACTTGATTGGCTACAGCTTGAAAGAAATCATACCGGTCTAGCCAGATAGTAACCAACTATATTGATATATATCAATGACTTATGTCCGATCCCGGAATCTATTTGTGATCGGATATCGGCGGTCTCGACCAAAGTTTTTGCGGGTAATCTTCACACCTGGCGCAGATTGTCGGCGTTTGTACTCAGCGATGTAAAGCAAATGCTCGATCCGGTGCACCAATTCGCGGTCATGGCCGCGCGCAACGATTTCATCCACACCCAGTTCGCCTTCGACCAAACACTCCAGAATGTCGTCCAGCACGGGATATGGCGGCAGCGAGTCCTGGTCGGTCTGGTCTGGGCGCAATTCTGCAGACGGCGCCTTGTCGATGATGTTTTGCGGGATGACCTCACCGGAGGGACCAAGGCCGGTTGATGGAACGGCTGTGTTCCGCCAGCGGGCCAAATCGTAAACTTGCATCTTGTACAAGTCCTTGATGGGATTGTAACCGCCATTCATATCGCCATAAAGCGTTGCATAACCCACTGACATTTCTGACTTATTTCCAGTGGTCACGACCATGGAGCCAAACTTGTTGGAAATCGCCATCAATATTGTGCCACGGGCACGGCTTTGCAGGTTTTCCTCTGTGATTCCCTCATTGGTGCCTTCAAACATCTCATCGAGTGCCGACGTGAAACCTTCCACTGGAGCGAAGATGGGCACGATATCGTAGCGGCACCCCAACGCCTTTGCTCCTGCTTCGGCATCAACCAGAGATTCCTGCGCAGTGTAAGTGTAGGGCATCATGACACACCGAACTCGCTCCTCTCCGAGCGCATCAACAGCCAATGCCGCGCAAACAGCGCTGTCGATGCCACCCGACATGCCCAAAACGACATTCTTGAAACCGTTTTTGTTCACATAGTCTCTAAGGCCGAACATGCAGGCGCGATAATCAGCCTCCTCCGCTTCTGGGATCTTCGACATCGGACCATCAGAGCAAACCCAGACGTCATCCTCTCGCTTCCAGGTCGTCACAGTCGTTTGTGCTTCAAATTGGCTCATTTGAAATGCGATTTGCCTGTCAGCATTGAAAGCGAAAGACGCACCATCAAAAACAAGCTCATCCTGGCCACCCAATTGTGCGCAAAAGACAATGGGCAGCTCGCTTTCTATGACCTGGCGGATAACGACCTGGTGACGCACATCAACTTTGCCCCGATAATATGGAGACCCGTTAGGGACCAGCAGTATTTCGGCACCGCTTTCAGCCAATGTTTCACAAACGCCAAAGTCTCCCCAAATGTCTTCGCAAATCGGAATGCCAATGCGTATGCCGCGAAAGTTGACCGGCCCCGGCATATCTCCTGCATCAAAGACACGCTTTTCATCAAACTCGCCATAATTGGGCAGATCGACCTTGTGCCGCTCTGCGATAATCTCACCATCATCCATGACCACAACGGAATTAAACCGCTTGCCATCGCGCGCCAGCGGCAAACCCATGATAACACCGGGCCCTTCACCGACTGTTTGCTTGGCAAATTCCTTTGCAGCATTTTCGCATGCTTCAAGGAACGCAGGTTTGAGGACCAAGTCTTCAGGCGGGTATCCGGAAACAAACAATTCGGAATACAGCACCAGATCTGCGCCATGTCGCTTCGCGTC
>JAHEJF010000137.1 GCA_024639025.1 Ahrensia sp.
GGTTTAGCGACCGGCATCATGACAACGATTGGTGGACTGGGTCACGCATTACCCTATTTGATCCCGCATTTCTGGACAGCCACCATCATTGCATTCGTTCTGGTTGGCGTTGAATTGCTGGCGATCACCTGGATTCAAAACAAGTTCATGGAAACGCCATGGAGTCGGGCAATCTTCCAGGTGATGCTGGGGGGTGTTTTGGTATTTGCAGCTGGCATGCTCATTGGCAACGCCTGATGCAGCCTTCTATTTGGCTTTCTCGACCGAGCCAACCACCGTCATATCGGTTGTCTTGATCGACACCCAATGACCGGCATGGCGTTCAGACTGACGCTTGAGATATTTATACGGTGTCTGCTCCCACGCACGTACCTGACTGGTCAGATTATCAAGGATGAAGTCTCCACGATCCGTGCGCACTGTCAGCACGGCATGTCCCTCGCCATTGGGGCGGCGGGCAACCGTGATCAGCAAGGCTGAGGGTGAAACGCCCTCATTGATTAGCAATTGCCGTTTCAACAAGACATAGTCTTCGCAATCACCGGCGGCATCTGGAAATGTCCAAACCTCTTCCCTTCCGAAAATATCAAAATCGCTTCTTGGCTCGATGACCATGTTGACGGCTGAATTGATATTGACGATCGAAGTCCAGATCTCCTTGGTCAGTTTGACCGGATCGAAACTGACACCGCGCTGCTGACGGCATTCATCGGCATAAGCGAGGCAAAACTCATAGTGACCAATGGGCTGCGACGTCAGTTTTCCGGTAATCATAGCTGAGCTGCCGGTCGCGGAAGATGGCACTGTTGAAAAGGCCAGCAGTCCAAGTGCCGATACAACGCACCCTCGCTTCAAAACTCTTGCCATTACACGACTTCCACCCTTACGCACTGATTAACGAAGAGTTAACCATCGACGGATGGCAAAAACAACATCGCGCCACAGGTCAGATGCTAATATGGTTAAGTGAGAGCGGCGCAAGCGCGCAAAATCTGCCAATCCGTTGATCGGCAAATCCCTTTAATAACAATGTGTTATGGGAAATTCCCTAGGAAACTGCGCGCAATTTTGGTTTTGCAGGCTTGCGGCTTTGGGCCGCTGTCTGCATGAATTTGAGCATCTTGGGGGCGCATTCATTTCTGAAACGCGAGCCGTTGAACACGCCATAGTGTCCCACATCGGGCTGCTCGTAGTGAAATTTCAGGCTTTCAGGAATGTTCGGGCACAAATCCAGCGCCGCCTCTGTTTGCCCGCGACCGGTAATATCGTCGTTTTCACCTTCAATGGTGAACAGTGCAACATTGCGAATAGCACCCAAATCAACCAGTTCGCCGCGATGTTCAAGCGTGCCGTTAGCAAGTGCATGATCGATGAACACGACTTGGATTGTCTGGAGATAAAACTCAGCGGTCAAATCCATGACGGCGAGGTACTCATCGTAGAAATCACGGTGGCGCTCGGCACTGTCACCATCATCGCGCACCATGTGCATGAAGAAGTCCTTCTGGGCAATCATGTGGCGATCAAGGTTCATCGACATGAAGCCGGTCAGCTGAAGGAAACCGGGATAAACCTTGCGACCATAGCCGGCGTTGGGGAACGGCACGTCCATGGTTACATTATCGGCAAACCAATCTAGATCTTTCTCCTCAGCCAGCTCATTGACGGCAGTTGGATTGCGGCGCGTGTCGATTGGCCCGCCCATCAGTGTCATGGATGCGGGTGCATTGGGGTCACCGTGCTTCTCCATGACCGCAACAGCAGCCAGAACAGGCACGGATGGCTGGCAAACACCAACAATATGCGTATCAGGACCCAGACGGGTCATCATCTCAATCAGATAATCGATATAGTCTGACAGGTCGAATTGTCCGTCAGAAACCGGAACAGTACGCGCATCCACCCAATCGGTGATGTAGACCTCAGCATCGGGAAGAAAGCGTTCGACCGTGCCGCGCAGAAGTGTGGCGTAGTGGCCAGACATGGGGGCAACCAGCAATATCTTCGGCTGATCGGCAATCGGCCGATCCAATGCGCGCTCAAAGTGGATCAATTTGCAAAAGGGCTTTTCCCAGACCACAGCTTCGCTCACCGCCACTTCTTCACCGTCTATGATGGTGGCATCGATTCCAAATTCGGGTTTTGCATAGCGCCGGGTGGAGCGCTCGAAAACTTCAGTCCAAGCGGCCATTGTTCGTCCAAAATCAGTCCGAGAGATCGGATTGATGGGATTTCGATAGAACATACCCGTTGCGTGGGCTACTGAACGCCATGGCTGAATGAGCGCATGGTTCAACTCGTAGAACTTATAGAACATTATTCTTAGTCCCCGTTTTCACCTGTAATGTCCCTCCCCAGACACAAAACAAGTGATTTGCTTTTCATTACAATGACATGATGCACTGCAAAATCAACCAAACCATGGCTTAATTTGGTTAAAAAACCCGATTCTACAACTTTCGTATCATTAAAACCCGGGTCGAATCGTCCACTCCGTACGGGATTTCAGACAAAAACCTCTGTTTGAGAGGATCCGGCGCATTGGATGAATCAATCGCCACAAAACCAAATTTTTCATAAAATGGCGCGTTGAAGGGAATATCTCTGAAAGTCGACAGTGCAGCGGCACCATAGTGCGCCCAATTTGCGTAGTCGATCACCGCACCGAGCAGCGCCTTGCCCAAACCCATTCAGGAACAGGCACGATGCACCGCCATTTGGTCGAGCCAATAGACACCATCCAAATCGCCGGCGACAGCGAAACCCGCAGGCCTATCGTCTGGTCGGCCATCGCCCAAACCTGTTTGGATTCCAACATCGTCGAGAATTGTTGGATCGGAACGGTACCAAATTCGACCTCTGGGAGCCACGGTGCGAACATGGCATTGGCAGCATTATGGATCTGCCGAAGCCGTTCTGTCTCACCCTCTTTCATGCCGCGTCGAATAAAGCCTTCCGGCAAATCGAACTTTGTGCCAGGCAGGGTCAGGCGCCTTCGATCACGATCAATTCGCCACTTGAAAGCTCTTGCCGAATTTTTCTGGCAGCGGTGTATGTGTCGGATTCATAGCAGGCCATCGCTGCTTCAACCGACTCAAACTCAATGACAACATTGCGGCTTCTGAAATCACCCTCATTGGCAGCGATTGTGCCGCCGCGCACCAGGAATTTTGCGCCAAATTCCTTGTAGGCTGGCGTCGCAGCTTCAATATATTCGTGGTAACGGTCCTGATTGTGGACGTCCAGGCGCACGATCCAGTATCCCTTTGGCATGTCTTTCTCCCAAGGCGCTACAGCGCCGATTGTATCTGTTCCAGTATTTGTGTTGCTGCCGACTTTCTGTCTGGCGAAGCAACGATTGGTCGGCCCACAACCAGATGGCTGGCACCTGCTTTGATCGCATCGGCGGGCGTGACCACGCGTTTCTGATCACCAGCATCGCTGCCTGCAGGGCGAATCCCCGGCGTTACAACCGCCATGTCCGGACCGACAATCTCTCGCACCGTTTCCGCCTCGGCGGCTGAACAAACTATTCCGCCCATCCCGGCATGGACGGCTTGTCGCGCCCGCTTGAGCACCAATGTTGCCGGGTCATCATGATAGCCGGCCGCGCTGAGATCCTGTTCATCCATGGAGGTCAAGACTGTCACCCCCAACAGGCACAAGTCGGACCCTTTGGCTGCAGACACAGCGGCCTGCATGGCTTTTGGGTACGCATGCAGGGTGAGCATATCAACGCCCAGCTTAACTGCGCCTTCCACACCTTTGGCAATAGTGTTGTCGATATCGAGCAGTTTCATATCGAGGAATACAGATTTACCTGAAGCTTTGAGCTCGCGCGCCAGGTCCAGGCCGCCAACAAAGGCGAGCTGGTAGCCGATCTTGTAAAACGATACGCTGTCCGCAAGGCTTTCGACGATTCCTGATGCCTGCTGGACAGTGGGCACATCCAAAGCGACAATGAGACGGGAATTGGCTTCTGGCAATGCTGGCTCCGACCTAATGTAGATTTTGCGTTGGGATCCAATCGCACAACCAATTATCAGGTTCAAGGCAAACAGGGATTATCCCCTGCCCCTGCCTGCGGTAACCTGTTCCAACAGTGCACGACAGGCATTTTGCAACAACTTCAATTGGCGCTCGTTTTTGGGCATGCCATTGTCATCAAAAGCTTCCCTGGCGCCTGAAATGGCGCATTGCTCGGTGACGATCTGTGCGCCGACATTCATCAGCACTGATCGCACATGATAAAGACCACGTACGCCGCCAAATGCACCGTTTGAAGCTGATCCCAAAGCAACCACCAAACCCTGGTACGGCGTGAGCTGAACATTGCCGTCCGTCTTGGCAACCGACACCCAATCCAGCACGTTCTTGAGAAGAGGGGTGATCGAGGAATTGTATTCCGGACACGCAATAAAGGCGCCATCATGGGCTTGAAACAGCCGCGACAGCTTGACGGCTTCATCAGGCAGGCCTTCTTCGTTTTTCAGATCTTCATCAAATATCGGCAGTGGATAATCAGCCAATGAGATCAGCGTGACCTCGGCTCCGGATTGTGCGAGCTGACTGACAGCCGCTTCGGCGAGTTGGCGATTATATGATCCGGTGCGAACCGATCCCGCAAAGACAATTATTTTGGCCGGCATTGAACTACTCAACTGGTTGAACGCTTAGCGCAAATATAGTGCGCCAAATCAATAATACAGGGCGAAGTGGCACATATTTGATTATTTGGGTCAGTGCGGTGCGCTGTAACGATAAGTCCAAACCCGGCTTGGTGGCAGGTTTCTGAGCACCCACCTGCTTTTTTCAACCAGTATGTCTGGATCGTTGATCTCAATTGGCGGTCTCGTCCCATATGAAAACTGCACCAGGGGCCGGCCGAGTGGCAGGCGTTTCAATGCGCCCTCCAGGAATTGCTGGCGCATCGCCCGATCAAAATTTAACAGCGGCAGCCCAGAAATCACGCAATCAAATTTTTGATCGCAATGCTCCCCCAGTGCCTCATCCAGTTCAAAAGCATTTCCTTCGATCACATGGGCCTGCGGCAAACGTGCACGAAGCTGTCGGCAGAACCGCGGATCATATTCAACCGCAAAAAGGTTTTTCTCGGCGACACCGTGATGAAGGATGGCATCGGTGATTGCACCGGTGCCCGGCCCTAGTTCCAAAACGGGCAATTTGGTTGGCCGGGTAATATTGGAGGCCATCAATTCGGCCGTTTTACGCGACGTCGGCGCAACGGCACCAACGGTTTTTGGCGACTTGGCCAGCGCACCAATAAAGCGAACCTGCTCTATTACTTTGGCTGCCGGTGACGTTTTTTGTCGATGGGTATGCTTATTCGCCAAGGTCGAAGAAGTCCTTCATGCGATTAAAGAACCCAGCAGATTGCGGGCTGTTTTCTTTTGCAGAGATTTCTTCGAATTCTTGTAGCAATTCACGCTGACGTTTGGAGAGGTTTTGCGGGGTTTCCACTGCAATCTGTATGTAGAGATCACCCATTGCCGATTGCCGCATCACCGGCATGCCCTTTCCCTTCAAGCGAAATTGGCGACCAGACTGGGTGCCCTCGGGCACCTTCACACGTGTTTGCGAGCTATCAAGGCTGCCTACTTCGAATTGCCCGCCAAGTGAAGCGGTGGTCATTGAGATCGGCACTTTGCAATAGAGGTCGGCGCCATCACGCTGGAAAAACTCATGCGGTCTGACTGAGATAAAAATGTACAAATCGCCAGCAGGACCGCCCCTGAAACCGGCTTCTCCTTCTCCGGACAGCCGAATGCGGGTTCCATCTTCGATGCCGGCTGGAATATTGACCGACAGCGTGCGCTCTTCAGTCACACGGCCCTGGCCACTGCAATCACCGCATGGATCGTTGATTACTTCGCCACGCCCGTTACAAGTATGGCATGTGCGCTCAATGGAAAAGAACCCTTGTGCGGCACGTACGCGACCTGATCCCGAACAGGT
>JAHEJF010000138.1:0-1662 GCA_024639025.1 Ahrensia sp.
TTCAAGCTTACAACAAGCGACTTGCCCAGCTTAAATCCGGCGGCACGCCTGAAACCAAAAGCAACAGTCCCGAACTGGTTTACAAGCAGCTCCGGCGTGCTCTGAATGACAAAACGCCGCGCCGCCATTACTTTGTGACAATCCCGACCCATATCTCTGGGTTGATGAGACGTGCGTTGCCTTTCGGGCTGCTCTATAAGGTTTTAGGAAAATGGTCGTGATCGCGTGTCGTCGCCACATGACGGCGAGCGCCAATGTGACCAGGAATGAGAGATAACTATGTCTGGACCTACATTCTATCTGATTATCGTGCTGATGATCGCCGTATTGGTTGTTTTGCTGGTGGGACTGCGCAACATGATGAAAGGTGGCGACGCAAACTTTTCCAACAAGATGATGCAGTTACGCGTTTTCTTGCAATTCATTGCGGTGATCGCGATTGTCATTGTTGTCTATCTGGCGCGGCAGTCCGGCACGTAGAGCAAATGGTCTTACAGAAACGCTTTGATGGACCAGACCCGAAAGGAAACACCTGATGGTGGTGCTAAACAAGATATACACGAAAACCGGAGATGACGGCACCACGGCGCTTGGTACAGGAGAGCGTCGCTTCAAGTTTGACTTGCGAGTCGGTGCGTACGGAACCGTAGATGAAACCAACGCCTGTGTCGGCTTGGTTCGTCTGCACACGGCGGAGAGTGATCCTGATCTCGACCGGATGCTTTCGCGGATACAAAATGACCTGTTTGATTTGGGCGCGGATCTGGCGACGCCTGAGTCTGAAGAGCCACCAGAGTTTGAACCGCTCAGGGTCACCGATGCCCAAGTTGAACGAATCGAAGCGGATATTGATGCGCTAAACAAAGGGCTGACACCGCTTCGGTCATTTGTTTTGCCAGGCGGTTCACCTGCTGCCGCTGCGCTTCATATGGCGCGCACTGTCTCGCGCCGGGCGGAGCGTTTGATGGTCGAACTGGCAGAACAACCGGGCGAACACGTCAACCCTGCCGCACTCAAATACATGAACCGAATCTCAGATTTCTTTTTTGTTGCCGGCAGGGTTGTCAATAATAATGGAGCCGATGATGTGCTTTGGGTTCCAGGCGAGAACCGATAAATGCGATCTCAGACACCCTTGCGATCGGATCAATAGATGTTCATTCCGCTCCATGATGCCAATGCTCTGAAGCATATTCGTCTGCAGTATGTGACGCTGGTGTTGATTGCTGCCAATGTTCTTGTCTTTCTATTCGCCAATGTTGCACTGAGCGAAGGCGCGTTTAACGCTGCTGCCATTTCTTTTGGATATATCCCGGCCGTGGTGAATGATTTCAGGGACCTGCCACCTGAATTGGTTGTCATTCCCGAAGTTTGGTCACTGGTTTCGTATTCATTCCTGCACGGAGATTTCATGCATCTGGCGGGCAACATGCTTTTTTTGTGGGTGTTTGGCGACAATGTCGAAGACGCGTTCGGCCATGTCAAATTTCTGCTCTTCTACTTTGCTTGTGCGGCAGCAGGCGCATTGGCTCATGGCTTTCTTGATGGGCAATCAGAGGCCCCGCTTATCGGCGCATCGGGAGCCGTGGCCGGAATCATCGGTGCTTATCTTATGTTGCATCCCAAGGTCTGGGTTTGGATTCTGGCGATGGGCAGAATACC
>JAHEJF010000138.1:1762-5975 GCA_024639025.1 Ahrensia sp.
AAACGTGTCGTCGACTATAATGTGAAGATTCGCGTTAAGGCCGATGGGTCAGGTGTTGAACTGGCCAATGTGAAAATGTCGATGAATCCCTTTGACGAGATTTCTGTCGAGCAGGCCATCCGCATGAAGGAAGCCGGTCAAGTAGAAGAGATTGTCGTAATCTCAGTTGGACCTCAGCAATCCCAGGAAACGTTGCGCACTGCATTGGCCATGGGCGCTGATCGGGCAATTTTGGTCAAGCATGACGAAATTGTAGAGCCACTCGCAGTGGCCAAGATTCTCAAGGGCGTTGTCGAAGAAGAAAATCCGGGGCTGGTCATTCTTGGCAAGCAGGCGATTGATGATGATGCAAACCAGACCGGTCAGATGCTCGCAGCGCTGCTGGGTTGGAGCCAGGGCACATTTGCCTCTGAACTTGAAGTTGATGGCGATGTTGCGAAAGTCACGCGCGAAGTTGATGGCGGGCTGCAAAAGATCGAAATCAAGATGCCAGCAATCGTGACAACCGATTTGCGACTGAACGAGCCCCGCTATGCCTCATTGCCCAACATCATGAAGGCAAAGAAAAAGCCGCTCGATGAAAAGTCACCTGCTGATTACGGTGTGGATACTGCTCCGCGCCTGGAAGTGGTGACAACAGAAGAACCTGAAGGCCGCAAGGCCGGTGTTAAAGTTGGTTCCGTCGAAGAGCTTGTTGCCAAGCTTAAAGACGAAGCCGGTGTCTTGTGATTGAGCGGAAGGAATAGATCAATGGCAATTCTACTTATTGCAGAACATGACAATGAAACGCTCTCCGACCAGACTGGCAAGGCGTTGAGTGCGGCCAAGGAGATTGGTGGCGATATTCATGTGCTTGTGGCTGGCAAGGGTGCGCAGGCAGCAGCCGATGCAGCCGCAAAGCTCGATGGCGTATCCAAAGTACTGTTGGCAGACGATGCTTCACTGGACATGATGCTGGCAGAACCTGTAGCTGCTTTGATTGTTTCGATGGCAGATGCCTATGACACGATCATGGCTGCGGCGACAACTGACGGGAAAAACATATTGCCGCGTGTTGCCGCGCTTTTGGATGTGATGCAGATCTCAGATGTTATTGAGGTTGTGAGCGCTGATACTTTCAAGCGTCCGATTTATGCGGGTAATGCCATTCAAACGGTAAAATCGAGCGATGCAAAACGTGTCATCACTGTGCGCACGGCGTCCTTCAATGCCGCAGGTGAGGGGGGGTCGGCCAGCGTTGAGACGATTGGTGCTGCTGCAGATCCTGGCTTGTCGACTTATAAGTCGTCGGAGCTTTCGGGTGGCGATCGTCCCGAGCTGACTTCGGCGAAGATCATCATTTCTGGTGGCCGCGCATTGGGTTCAGCTGAAAAATTCAATGAGGTGATCCTACCGGTCGCAGACAAATTGGGTGCTGCCGTCGGTGCCTCACGTGCTGCTGTGGATGCTGGCTACGCACCCAATGACTGGCAGGTCGGACAAACTGGCAAGGTGGTTGCACCCGACCTTTATATTGCCGCGGGTATTTCTGGCGCCATCCAGCATTTGGCAGGAATGAAAGATTCCAAGATCATTGTGGCGATCAACAAAGACGAAGACGCACCGATATTCCAGGTTGCTGATTACGGTCTGGTTGCCGATCTATTTGATGTGCTGCCAGACCTGGAAAAAGCGCTCTAGCTTCTAAGCAAACTGATAATGAACTACGCCGCTTGGAGAGATCTGAGCGGCGTTTTTGTTGGAGATGCCGCCAACCCAGCGTTGACGTAAGCGTTTTAATTGATGCTTGCCAGCTGTTGTTCGGGATTGTTGGACTTTTCGAGCAAATCGTCGATTCGATCCTTTTCCAATGTAAATGCTGCAAGTTCCTCACCATTGAGCGATTTACCTTCAGGCAGTCGAACCCGCATTGGATCCACCCGCTTGGTATTCACTTTCATTTCGTAATGAAGGTGAGGGCCGGTTGAAAGGCCGGTTGTTCCCACATAGCCGATTACCTGCCCCTGACGCACGCGAGCTCCCTGCTTGATGCCCTTGGCAAATCGTGTCTGGTGCGAATAGGACGTTTCATACCCATTGGCATGTCGAATGACAGTTTGGCGACCATAGCCGCCAGCCCAGCCGGCCTTGATAACAGTACCGTTGCCTGGCGCGATTATGGGCGTGCCGCGCGGCGCTGCCCAATCCACGCCCCAGTGCATTTTTGAGTATTTCAAAATGGGATGGCGGCGCATCCCAAAGGGAGAACGGAAGCGTCCATTTGGAACCGGATTGCGCAGTAGGAATTGGCGCGCACTCTTTCCGTTCTCATCAAAGTAATCGATTGACCCGTCTTCGGTGATAAAGCGATAAAATCTGCGGGTTTGATCATTAAAGCTGGCTTGGACGTACAGCAATTCTTCTGCACCGTCATCTGATTGCTCCGGAACCGAATAAAACAGTTCCAAGCGATCACTTGGCTTGATGGGTGACCTGAAATCGACATCTGCGGCCACCATGCGGACAATCTGTCCAGCAAGTTGCACAGGTAGATCGTAGGCGAGAATGCCGCGGTAGATTGCATCATAAGCGGCAGGCAGGTCGCGCACGATATTGACTTCCGGTTTTGGATTGTCGCGTTGCTTGAGCTTGACCATGATGCCTTCATCAATGGGTTGCTCAGCGGGCACGTATTGGTTCCTGTCGTTCAGTGCGATGGTCGTTTGATGATTTCTGCCTTGATAGACGCTTGCTCGCACAATGTTATGGCCAATGAGCGATCCTTGCAGGCCCAAGCGGATCACGTGCCCTTCCTTAAAGTTCTCTGTTCTTAACAGTGTTTCCAGCGCGTCGGCCATTGGTCCGGCTTTGCCAAACTCGGTGTCGGTCAGCAGTTGCCGGATGGGGGCGGTTGCGCGGACTTCAATCAGGTACTCGCTGAAATCGCGACTTGGCCGAAATTCATTGTCGATTGAGGCAATCGAAATGTTTTGCGGCACGATCTTTGCGGTCGACTCAAGTTGGATGGTGCTTAGCGCCGGATCCGCAAGACCAAAACGCTCAGGATTGACAAAGTGCAACGCCGCTACTTCAACCGAGCCATCAGTCAGGATAGGTGCCGTCAAGCGAACAATTTCCTCGACCTCTTCATTTGAGAGGACCAGCGAATCCTGCGCCATTGTCTCGTCATACACGAAGTCGGTCACCCTGATTGATGCTTCGGTTTCGACATCCGCGCCATAAATCAGCGAGCCAATATTGTCCGGGTTTTCTAGTTGGTCTGGTTCCGCAAAAATAGCCAAGGGATTGAAAGCAGGATAGGTCTGACTGGCCTTGTGTCCAGCAGCAAGGGAAACTTTAAGGTGCTCAAAAGGCTTGGTCCTGACAACATCCGCGTCGCCAACACGGGTGATTGTCGACACGCTCATGCGTGTGCGTTCCTGCGCAGTTGGCAGGTTAAGAGCCCTGGCGGTCGCCAGACGCCCTGTTTTCGCATTGTCGGCCAAGTCGGTATTGGTCACACTGTCGTCGGTCAGCAGTTCTGGCGGTATCGCCAATAGCTGTTTGCCATCCAGGCCGGCAAACAACGCAACGCCCATGAGGACCGTCGAGGTCAATCCTGTTAGGAATGTGCCACTGAGCCATCGCAATGAAATTTCACGCCGATCCGGTGGACGTCGGCGACCACCTGCAGGAATTGGCGGTTCTTCACCAACAGTCTGCTTGGCTGATTTCGTTTGCTTGTTAGAATCAGGAGCCATTTTTCACTTTATATATATGTGCTCTGTTGAGCCTTCATCCTGAATGCCTTGTGACTGAAATTATGTCAACGAAAAGGCATAGCGATGCTTTCGGCAAAAAGAGTGCCATACTGGTATTTATAAAGCGTATAATTGCGCCGGAATCCTGCTGCAGAAGCACGCCAAAAAAAGATTCGAAAAAAAGCGAAAAAAGTGTCATTATGCCGTTGACAGTTTTGGGAGTGTCAGACTATATACCGCTCACCAACGAGGGCGGCATCGTCGCAAGCGACATTTTGCTTCGTCCTTAAGGTCATCATAGAGAGCCGCTTTAGCGACCCTCACTTCGGTTCAAAACTCCAAGAGTGGAGAGCCGGGATAAGGTTTTGCCTTATCAGTTATTTGAAAACTGAATATGGAAGAAAGAGAAACGTGGACGGCGGTTTTCTCCGAAATCACTTCGGCCGATTATCTTATGATGATTTGCTTAGGTG
>JAHEJF010000139.1:0-4474 GCA_024639025.1 Ahrensia sp.
TTCGAATTTCGGATTATTTTGCTGTTTGTTTTGGCTTGGTGGCTGCGTCGGTTCGCCCTTCTCGGCAACAGACATCACCTTGGTACGCGATAGTGATGAAATGGTGATTGTTCCGGGAATTTTGCCTTCGGCTGTTGCAAAGAAAACGCGTGAGATCACGGTGTTTTCAATTCATGGCATCGGCAACACCAGCGCCTGTTATGCCGATCCGATTCTGGCAATGTTTGCAGGTGAAAGAGACAGAACCTCGCGTGACGATGAAGAAGGATGCATTCCCAATAATGCTGTACAGATGCCTGTCTGTCTCGCGAGCAGCTATGACATCACAGGCGAGGCTTTTCGTGATTTGCAAAATGGAGAAAGCCCGGTGGTGATCGGAGAGGAATGTGAACCCGCCGGCGGCGAGATTGACGTTCTTGAAGGTGTTGAACTGGGAGTTGAAGAAATTCGGCCGCGGCGGGTCGCGCGCATGGGCACATTGTTTCGCTATGAGAGCGAGATTTCCTACGTAGATGATCTTGGGAAAACATTCTTCCTCAATGCCACGAGCTATGCCTATTGGTGGCATGGCGATGCCAATGCAATTCAGGCACCGTTTGTTGCTAAGGACTTAAGCAGAGAGCGTGAAAGCGAGCGTGTCGCTGTTAATCGCGCATTGAAAAAACTTGTTCTCAATGAAGGGCTGATTGATGCCACATTCTTTTTGGGCAAGGGCGATGTCTTGTTGCGTGAAGGGACCCAAAGCGCGTTGTGCCGCATGGTGCTTGATGTTGAACGCCTGCGCGCGCCTGCCGAGATCGTTGACAATCCGTGCAGAGCCTTGAGCAACCGCACAACGTTTCCGGCGCTCCGTGACAGCCAGGTAGTGCTTCTCACCCAAAGCCTTGGAAGCCGCATATTGCTGGATTCGCTCAGCGGGTTTTTCACCGATTCTGAGACCTCGCCTGCGCAGACAGAGCGCAAGGCCAGAGGAATAAGGGACACTATCCTGCAAAGCGGGCCATTGGTCTACATGTCAGCCAACCAACTGCCGTTGCTTGGCGCAGCAGAGGTAACGGTGACGGATCGTCGGGTCTTCCGCGAAAGGCAAGAAGCGCAAGCTGCTGAAGAACAGGATTTTCTATCACAGCTGGAAGAAAAGACGGTTGTGCGCACCATGGTCGTCGGTGAAGACGAACTGCCACAACCCGAAGCGGTTGAGGCCCTGGACAACCAGGAACCTGAAAATGTTGCTGCCGCTGAACCTGCAAAGCTGATGATGATGCTACAGGAGGCGGCAAAACCCGTAGAAGATGTTTCGCCAGTGGCGTTTTATGACCCCAATGATTTGCTGGGCTATCCGGCGGGCGATCATTTGCCCGATGAACGACAGAGCAAATATATCGATATTCAACAGCGTTATGCCATTCCCTGGTTCTTCTTTGCCAACCCGGCCAAAGCACACGACAAATCGTTCAACCGCAACAGGGCACGCAGGATGATCTTGTGCGGTGCCCTGCAGAAAACAAAAGGCAGGCGAACACTGGTAATGAACCAAGACTGTCGTCGCTAGACTTTTCTTGACTCCTTGCGTCTTCTTGGTCATAAGCGCGCCAGTTCAGCGAGTTTTTCAACGCCGAGCCACTGACCGGTGCGTCTTTTAAAGATGATGCCGGAGGTCAACACCCGACAGCGCGATGCGCCCTCGGGTGCGTTTTGGCTTTGTGTGCCGTTTGAGAATTGCCAACTGAACACTTATCTTGATGGCACATGGTGTGAGATCAAGAGCAGGATTGACGATGTTTGAATCACTTCAGGACCGCCTGGGTTCGATTTTTTCTGGCCTTACCGGCCGCGGCGCACTGTCAGACAAGGATGTCTCGGCAGCACTGCGCGAAATTCGCCGTGCGCTGATCGAAGCGGATGTGGCGCTTGAAGTCGTGCGCGATTTCACCGATCGCGTGCGCGAAAAGGCGGTGGGCGTCGACGTTCTCAAATCCATCAAACCCGGTGAGATGGTCGTCAAGATCGTTCACGACGAGTTGGTGGAGATGCTTGGCGCGGAAGGCGAGACGATTGATCTTGCGGCTGCCGCACCTGTTGTCGTGATGATGGTGGGTCTACAGGGGTCGGGTAAAACCACCACCTCGGCCAAAGTTGCCAAGCGATTGACAGAGCGCGACAAGAAAAAAGTCTTGATGGCGTCTCTTGATACCCGCCGACCAGCTGCACAAGAGCAATTGCGCCAGCTGGGTGAGCAGGTCAATGTTGCTACACTGCCCATTATCGAAGGGCAGTCGCCCGTCGATATCGCCAAGCGCGCCATGCAAGCGGGCAAACTGGGTGGCCATGATGTGGTCATTTTGGACACGGCAGGCCGCACTCATATTGATGAACCGTTGATGCTTGAAATGGCGGATATCAAGAAGGCCGCCAATCCGCACGAGATTCTGCTGGTCGCTGATTCACTGACGGGTCAGGATGCAGTCAATCTGGCGACATCCTTTGACGAACGTGTTGGCATTACGGGCTTGGTACTGACCCGAATGGATGGTGATGGCCGCGGCGGTGCCGCTTTGTCCATGCGCGCGGTGACCGGTAAGGCCATCAAGCTGATCGGTACCGGTGAACGCATGGATGAGATGGAAGAGTTTCATCCCAAGCGAATTGCCGACCGCATTTTGGGCATGGGTGACATTGTTTCGCTGGTTGAAAAAGCTGCCGAGACCATTGACCAGGAAAAAGCGGCCGCAATGGCCAAAAAGATGCAGTCGGGCAAGTTTGACTTGAACGATCTTGCTGATCAGCTGCAGCAGATGAAAAAGATGGGCGGCATGGGCGGCATTATGGGCATGATGCCGGGTATGGGGAAAATGAAGGATCAGATGGCAGCTGCCGGTATGGATGACAGTATCTTCAACCGGCAACTGGCCATTATTGGCTCCATGACACCCCATGAGCGCTCACATCCCGAACTGCTCAAGCATAGCCGCAAGAAGCGCATTGCAGCGGGCTCTGGCACCAATGCTGCTGAAATCAACAAATTGCTCAAGATGCATCGCCAAATGGCCGACATGATGAAATCCATGAAGGGCAAAAAGGGCGGAGGCATGATGGGCAAGATGATGGGCGGCCTTGCTGGAAAAATGGGTATGGGTGGCGGCATGCCAGGCATGGGCAGTGGTATGCCCGACCTGTCGAAAATGGATCCCAAGGAAATAGAAAAGCTGCAAAAACAGGCCGAGCAGATGGGCCTCGGCGGCGCCGGTGCGCCGAAGCTTCCGGGTTTGGGTGGTCCTAAATTGCCAGGTCTTGGCGGCGGCGCTCTGCCCGGATTGCCAAAGGGCAAGAAGTGATTATGCAGCACGCTTTTCCTGTGATCGAAACTGAACGTTTGCGACTTCGCGCTTTTGAAGAGCGCGATCTGGATGCTTACGCGGCTCTTCGGGCAGATGAAAAGGTCATGAAATTCTTGGGTGGAGTGCAAGACGATACGCTGACTTGGCGCGGCATGGCGACGATACTGGGCCATTGGACGTTGCGCGGTTTCGGTTTCTTCTGCGTTGAGGAAAAAGCATCTGGCCAGTGTATTGGACATTGCGGACCCTGGCGCCCCCACAACTGGCCCGATAATGAGATCGGTTACACACTGGCGCGAGATGCGCAAGGTAAGGGCTATGCAACTGAAGCAGCGCGCGCAAGCTTGTCATTCGCCTATGAAAAACTTGGCTGGGCCACCGCGATCAGCCTGATCGATCCCGAAAACACAGCTTCTCAGAATGTCGCCAAGCGCCTTGGCGCAACGGTCGAGAAGACCAATGTGAAGATCTGGGATTTTACAGCAGATATTTGGCGGTATCTGCCGCCGACAGAATTCTTGAATTTATCGAAACAACAGCATTGAACTAAAGGAAAACCATAATGCCAACCAAAATTCGTCTGGCCCGTGCGGGCTCAAAGAAACGCCCTTACTACCACATCGTCGTTGCAGATGTACGTGCACCTCGTGATGGACGCTTTATCGAGCGTGTGGGCAAATGGGACCCCATGTTGCCGAAAGATGGCGAGGCCAAACGGGTTGAATTGAACGAAGAGCGTATCAAACACTGGGTGGGTCACGGTGCTGTACCTACAGATCGCGTGCTGCGCTTTATGGCCGAGGCTGGTCTGGCCGAACGCCCTGCCCGCGAGAATCCAAACAAGGCGAAACCTGGCAAGAAAGCACTTGAGCGGATCGAGGAACAGAAACAAAAAGAAGAAGACGCAAAGCAGGCGGCTGAAGATGCCAAACAGGCTGAAGCGGATGCAAAAGCAGCCGCTGAGGAAGAGGCCAAAGCCGCTGCGGAAGAAGCGCCCGCTGAGGAAGCTACTGCAGAAGAAGCTCCTGCTGAAGAAGAGAAAGCTGCTGAGTAAGCAGACTGATTGCAAACGAATCACAATGAAACGGCGTAGCAATGCGCCGTTTTTTTGTTGTTTCTGATGCCACACTACACAA
>JAHEJF010000139.1:4574-5970 GCA_024639025.1 Ahrensia sp.
GAAGAAGCTCCTGCTGAAGAAGAGAAAGCTGCTGAGTAAGCAGACTGATTGCAAACGAATCACAATGAAACGGCGTAGCAATGCGCCGTTTTTTTGTTGTTTCTGATGCCACACTACACAAAAATGCGTTGATTTGCCTTGATTGGGCGCGCCTTAATTCTGGATTAGTTCTTGAACACGCTTGCGATTTTCCTTGTTTCGCCATTTTATGTGGTTAACAAGGGCGCAAATCGGCGGGCCTGAACACCCTGCCATAATTGGAGAACGACCATGGGGATTTCCGCATTTCGGCCGACGGCCATAATATTGGTGGCATCGGTTGCATTGGCGAGCTGTCAGAGTTCACGCATTGGCATATTGCAAACACAACCTGCGCCTGCTCCGTTGACCCCTGCTCCTTCCGGTTCTGTGACTGCCGGTGAGCTGCCGCCTCCTGTCCAGCCAGATTCGCAGGTACAGGCCGCCAATCAAGCTGGTGCATTCCCGGATGCGCCCGAAAATCCTGAGCTGGAAAATGCTCCTCAAACAGCAGTACCCCCTGATTCAAGCGTACAGAATGTTGCGACCGCTGGTCCGTTGACCAAGGAGTCGCTGGTGGGTGCCTGGAAAGTCACAACGCGTGGCTCAAACTGCCAGATGTTCATGGCACTTACCAAATGGTCTGGCGGCTTCCGTGCAGCATCACGCGGCTGCCCCGGAGAGGCAGCTTCGGTTTCTTCCTGGAATGTTTTGGGCAACCAGGTCGTGCTGAGCGATACCAATGGCAACCGCGTTGCCACACTTTTCCAATCCAGTGCGACGCAGTTCAACGGACAGACAATTGGTGGCAGTGCGATAAGCTTCTCTCGCTAAGCGCCGGAGGCCGCGCTCATGCCCGATCGGATCATGCCAGGCGATTCAGTTCGGGCGCGATACAATGAACTTGCCCGTGACGGCATCATCGACACGGATATTGCGCAGATCGAACTTGCCGATCAGCTTGATGAGCTCAATGCCCGGATAGGGGCAGCGCGGCTTGCAGTGTCTTCTTCTTCTCTGGGCTGGCTTTTTGCAAAGCGGGTGAAAGATCAGGGCCCGGTACGCGGCTTGTATATTTTTGGCGCTGTGGGTCGTGGCAAGACCATGCTGATGGATTTCTTTTTTCGCGCCTGCTCAGAACCGCGCAAGCGGCGCGCTCATTTTCATGATTTCATGGCTGATGTGCACGACCGGATTGCTGCCTACCGGCAGTTGGTCAAGGACGGCAAGGTGAAAGATACCGATCCAATTCCGCCGGTTGCGCGCGAAATTGCATCCGAGGCCAAAGTCCTGTGTTTTGATGAATTTACTGTTACCGATATCGCCGATGCGATGATCTTGTCGCGCTTGTTTACGTCCTTGTTCGAGCAACGGGTGG